>NZ_JAUBQH010000001.1:0-287950 GCF_036701145.1 Microcoleus sp. Pol17C6 | reverse complement strand
TAAAGGTTTCATCCTATTTTACCTTTTTTGGTCTACCCCCTTGACAATTTGCACTTTTTCTTAACTTGTCACAAATGACTACCGCCAAAGTCTTGCCGATGCACTGAAGCCATACAGTCTTGATGAATTTCCTATCTGCTTTATTGATGCAAAAGACTACTGTGAAGGCATTGACGACAAGGATGATTTTCTGAGAGAAATCAGCCGTTTTCCAACTTTTATTGATGCTCTCAATCAGTTTGTAGAGCGTCGTGGCTCCCTTGCTCGTTTTGATACACCTGTCCGAATTGCTCTAAGCTGCGTTGATGAGGCTCTGTTGAGCTTTACTCGCAACTCTAGCGAAGATTCTGCTTTTTTTGAAGTGCTGACACGGTTATCTCGCACAGTGCGTAAAGAGCGCGATCGCCTGCGAACTAAAGTTAAAAATATAGCCCTTGAGATGTCTTCAGGAGTTGCTAGCGAGGGTAACACTCTTGCCGCAGCAGTAGGTAGCGAGCAGAAATTTGAAAACCTGAATAAACAAGCTGAACTGAATGTGCAGAAGCACTATGAGAAAGCAGAAACCAAGCTGCAAGATGCTGTAAATGTAGCAGTTGAAGATATCCGGCAGGAGGTTGAAAAAGTGCTAGAAGGTGATCTAGTCAAGAGTTTTGTTGCTTGCCTAGATAAAAATCAAAATATATCAGCCCAAAATCTGGGGGCTGGTATGGATATGGAGCGACTAAAAAGCCAAGTTAACTTGCTTAAAAAAATTGGTGAGACGGCCGGGGTGAAGCTGACCACTTTGGCATCGAGGACTTTTGCAAAAACCGCTGCTGAACAAGGATTTCTACGTTCTATAGATGTAGCAGGAAGCGGTTTACATCAAGGTGTTGTGGCTGTGGGAAAATTTGTCGGCTTTAAGTTTAAGCCTTGGCAGGCGGTTGGTATGGCTAAAAACATCGGCAATGCTGCTAAATTCCTGGGACCAGCTCTAGCACTTGTTTCGGTAGGACTAGATATTTTACAAATGCAACAGGAACACGAGCGAGAAAAGCAAATGTCTGATGTTCGTCGCGATATTACGAGCCAATTTCAATTAATAGCAAAAGACTTGGAAAATCAAATTGAAATACAGCTCTTTGAATTTGAGCAACAGGTTTACGGAGAGATTGAGAAGCAAATTGCAGCCGCTCGCCAGAAGGAAGAGGAAGCGATTTCTTCTTCAAATACCTGGGTAAAACAACTGGCAGACATCCGTAAGGATTTTGACGGGATTATCCAGTACATCACGAAGGCAACAGCTAACCCGAATACTTGAAGCGGAAAAAGCGCGATCGCCCTTACGTCCCAAATTGTCAAAAAGTGCGATCGCCCCTACATGAATTATTCAAACTAACTCCGACACACTCAGCCGCCCTTCTACGGCTTCATACTCATCTAGCTCATTAAATTTTTTATCTCTTTTTTTTTGCCTAACACTAATTGATGAGATGAAGACCATGCAGTGACTATATGTAGCGCTTTTTTCTGCTCATTTCGGTCATAAGATAGTTTCAGTGTTTTGCCATCAATGGCAATCACGTTTCGTTCTAATTCCCCGACTATCGCATTTACCCAACTCAAAAAACATTCTTGAAACTGCTGCGGTTCAATTCCGGCAAATAAGGAGACTAAACCTGTCATGAGATAGTATACCATTCGGTAATTATAGAAAGCTTTTTAACCATTCATATTTGGCGTTACCATAGGCTTTTATTGCCACCCATCCGTCCGCACTGCTGATGATAGCTAGAATAGCGATCGATCTAATATCTTTGAGCAAATGTTCTTTACTTCTTTCTATTCTGGGGTCGTTCAAGGTAGCCAAATGTTTTAAACAACTCGCCTTTAAAATATTCACTCTTTGGCAATGAATCTATTTGTTTTTGTTGCGAAGTTACAGTTTTACTAAAACCTCTTGCCCTTGATCACACTCATGAGCTACCATAAACTACATAAAAAATTAGTCGGATATAACTGTAGCATATTTTGGGTTAAAGTTAAGATGCGTTTACCCTGAATCTAAAATCTAAAATCTAAAATCTAAAATCGTATGACTGATTATAAAGGCGATCGACAACCTAGCAATTTAGCAGCTATTCACCAACAAATCAATTGGCTTCAGCAACAGCCAGACGGCATCCTATTTCAACAAAACTCCGGCGACAACTGCATCGCCGTAAAAAAAATAAACTCAGTGCTACTACTGCTTTTAGCAGACAGAGAAACCTTAATCACAAATGTAGCTCAATCAATCCTAGACCTCAACAATCCACTAAATTTAATCTTTCCCTATTCCCGATCCGTGTTGCTAGCATTAGTCTGGAAAACTCACCCAAAAAAAATCTATGTAATCGGATTTGGTGGCGGCACCCTCCCCAGAATTTTCCACCACTATTTCCCTAACGCGATAGTCGAATGTACAGATATTGACCAAAAAGTAGTCGCAGTAGCTCAAAAATTTTTTGGCATTCAATTAGACGACAGACTCAAAGTAGTCATTCAAGACGGGCGCGAATATCTAGCCGAACAAGATTCCACAGTAAAAAACGATATAATTATCGTGGATGCTGGTTTTGGCAGCGGCTATATGCCCTATAGATTGGTGACACAAGAATTTTACCAACTGTGCAAAACTCGCTTGTCAAGCGCAGGTGTTCTAGTTGTCCACCTGTTCCACAAACAAGAGTTTAATGCGGCAGCGGTGAAAACAATTCAAACTGTGTTCGCACAAGTTTATATATGCAATTTAGAAGCCGGCAACAGCGTTGTCATTGCGACTAATGCTCCCGATTTAGCTAAAAATGAAATTTTCTTGAAAGCCGAACTTATTCAAGATTTCCACAATTTAGGATTTTCCTTAATAGAAATGTCGCTCCAGCTAAAAAAAGTAGCCCAATTGCCGGAATGGGTGAAAATTTGGGAAACGCTGCCAATTTTTACAGATGCTGAAATACCCGCCGGATATTTGGACTGATAAATATACACAATTAGGGCTGTTAACGGAATCCGACAAAAAACTCTAATTGTAGGGTGCTTATGGGGGTACCATCGGGCTGTAGGGTGCTTATGGGCGCACAATCCGTATGTCTGTAGCAAATCCCCATCAGTCAAAAGTTGATACTAGAAAACATCAGTCTAAAAAATACTTGACAGTGAAAATCGGGCGGTGTAGTATAGAAGTAGTGCATAGAATGAAAAACATGAGACTAAAAAGTTGGGAGTCTCCTCGCAGCGAGGGTAGAAACTCCAAAGGTAAAGGCGGCTCAGCCAGGGCTCGGCAACTCAAAAAGCAACAGCAAACTCTGCGAAAACAGTTAAAAGCTCAAAACCACCAACAAAACCACCAACAAAACCATCAAGGGAAGGAAACCGATAATTCCTTCCCTTTTTTTGTATCTTTCTGCCGCTCAATCCCGCTGAATGTTCGGACAAATCGTGCGAGTAATGCTCGCCTGCGAGGGTTGCTCTTGCCAGCAGTTGAGAATGCCTTGCAACTCCCTCTTCAAAGTTTCTAAGGCTGCAATTTGCACGGAAATTTCCTCTACCTTAGCCGTGAGATGCTGCTTCGCTTCAGAGCAAGGCAACTCCCCCCGATCGCGAACTTGTAAAATATCCTTAATCTCCTGAAGGCTCAAACCCAGAGTCTGAGATCGTTTAATAAACGCCAACCTGTTAAATACCGTTTCGCCAAACAAGCGATAACCAGCGGGCGATCGCTTTACTGCAGGAGACAGCAAGCCCATCTCCTCATAGTAACGAACAGTTTTCACCGACAAACCACTACAGGCAGCTACAGAGCCAATTTTGTACAGTTTCTCGGCAACAGAAATATTCATACACCAAGCATCCAAGATCGAAAGACTTTCTTGCCCTATCTTTTAGTGCCTCAGATCCAGGGAGTCGATCGGCACCTCGCCCAGTCACCATTGCCCGGTAATCTTAATAAGGAGGATTTTTTTTAGAGACGTTAAGCACGGGCAACTGAGGTCTAGAAGACTGAGGAGGAAGATAGTATTCGGGAGCAGGTGCGGGTTGTTCGGCTGCAGAGCGGTAAAATTGCCACCAGCGGAGAGCCATCGCCACCCCAGCGGTACCCAGCCCAAAAGCCAATAAAGAGCCACTCGCACCCATGCTGCCGATGGCTGCATCGACAACGCCCACTGTCACAACAAAGCTGGTAATTGGTTCTCTACGGTAAGCTGACCTCAAAAGTCGCGTCCACGAAGCATTCATTTGGTTTTACTCTGTTCTATATTTATTTACAAGCTCTAAAACTTAGAGTTGGCGGAACGATCGGGATTTCTAGCTCAAAGACTAGCTTTACCTAAATTAATCTTCTCGCCTGTGGGGAATTGTACGGGAGCGAGGCAAAATTGCCAAGCTAGTCAAATCAAAATTCCACCCCATATACACCTCCAAAAGCCAGCTATTGCATTCGGGAACAGATCTCTCTCGACAGAGAAGTCGCTGGGCTTGTTTCTAATTAATATTTTAATCAATTCCCGAATTTGTCGCGGTCAGCAGAAGTCACACCCGCTGCTGTTCGAGTCAAGACAAAGTGTAAGGCTGACCGCGCCATTGCTAAAATTAGTTGAGACCTAACCAGGACAGCAAGCCCTGGCCTGTGACATACTCGATAATTAAAGTTAGAGAAAAACCGATCATCGCGGCTCGACCGTTAAGGCGTTCCGCGTAGCTGTTGAAGCCAAACTTTGGCTGTTCCAGTTTGGGAGTGACGGTGGGTTGTAGTTGTGTCATTGCTTTGGGTACCTGGCGATCGACGCTATTCAAATGTGAAATCCAATGTTAGTTACAAATCTTAAACATTGCTACTTCTATTATAAAGAGGCTTAACCGCCGTCAACCGTCCCCGAAGAGAAAAAACTGCCGCCAACTAATGCCAATTAATTATACCCGCTCAAAATATGACTAATCAGTTAGATAACGATAAGCTTCCTGTCGCCGTACAGCGAGTAGCCTTTGCCCTTCGTACAACAGGCTGGGTTTGCTTTTGGGTACAGGTAGTGCTGGGGGTGGTAGCGGCGATCATTTTGCTCTTTGCCATCCCCTTCGCCATCCCCAGGGCTAGCGCCGCTGCGGGTTCAACCAGTGCCGGCACCGGCGGCGGCGTATTTTTTGCCATTTGCGGGCTGGCCGTACTCGCTTACAGCGTATATCGCTCTTTCCGCTTCACCCGCTTGTCGAGACAACTGCGATCGCCCGCTAACGCTGTCCGCCCCAAAAAAGCAGACACCATCAAAGAAGTGCGGCTGGCACTTTGGAGCAACTTATCGGGTATGGTGCTGACGCTGATCGGTGCAGAAGCCATCAGCGGTACGCTTTTAGCCAAATCTCTAGCTCAGCCGCAAGCCTTGTTCGGTGCCGCAGTTGATTTGGGTCGATTTATTCAGCCGCTAGATATATTTGTGGTACTCGCCAATACTCACGCCACTGTTGCCCATTTTGTCGGGATTTTCGGGGCTCTTTTTTTGCTCGATCGCATCCACAAGCAATAGACGATCAATAAGTGGGAATTGCGCCTCTCCCACTCTCCCACTCTCTCTTTCTCTCAATCTCCCTCACTCTCCCACTCTCCCCCAACCGACATCCGGAATCACTGCCAACCTGTCGAAGAACGTACTCAGATACCTTCTACTAAGACAACATGAATATCATGGCACTGAAACCCGAGGCTTATTTTGGGGTGACAGATCACCCAACTATTGAAATTTCTCAAGAAAGTTTTCGTTCTGTCCTAGGTCAAATAGAAACTGAACTCCTCTGTAGCGACACCTATAGCCACGCTCTAGCTAGCCTGCAAACAATGTTGGGCGAAGCAGCCTCCGCTGCCGAAATTTTAATTAGAGCAGTTAGCAGAGAAGCCGTCAAACTCGCATTCGATCGATTTCCCAAACAAAACAAAATTGAACCGCAAGTAACCCAAGAGAGTTTTACTACTGTAAGTCCCGTCATTGAGACGGTGACAGAAATTCAAGAATTGGAGCCACCAGTCACTGCTCCTGTCTTCTATTGGCGCAGCGCTAGTGTGGAAGCGCCGCCCCAAACCGAGTCCGAAACTGAAAATTCCGATCGAGACAGCAATACTTCTGAAGACAGCAAACAAGCGCCCCAAGACGAAAATAAAGTCGAGTCGGCTGCACCTGCACCTGTCACAGTGCCCGGAAAATCCTTCCCAGGGTTCGGTTTTCCCAAGAAGCCAAAAAAACTCACCAAGGAAGAAGAAGCAGCTTTAGCCGTTCAACAGCGAGAAGAGTGCTTGCAGGAGTTGGGTAGAGAATTGCGTAAGGGACGGCAAGTTCGCTCCTTATCCCTGCAGCAACTCCACAGTCAAACTCTCGTGCCGTTGCACCACATCGAATCGATCGAAAATGGGGAAATCGACAAACTGCCCCAAGATATTTACGTTAGAGGTTTTATCCGCAGACTCGGCGACGCCTTAGGATTAGACGGCAGCGCTATGGCGAATGCTTTGCCCAAACCCGCTCCGACTCCAATTCCCAGTATGTATGTGTCTGTTTCCGATTCCGACTCAGGCGAAGGCTTTCAAATGCGTCCGGTGCATTTGTACATCGGCTACACCGCTTTGATGGCTGGGGCTGTAGGGGGCTTGGGTTGGCTGTCGCAGCAACCCGTGGTGCCAGGAGCACAGGCAGTACCTCCAACGCAGGTGAAACCGCCAGCCTCAGTTGCACCGGCTCAGAAGACCCCAGAAAAAGCACCTCAACCGGGCTTGAAGAAGTCTAATAACGGGGGATTGATTATGGGGGCTGACATGGCGCCGCCGGAGGTGATTTTTGGTTAGTGTGTGTCGGGCGATCAATCGTCCGACCACTCTCTTGGCGCAGGTGAACTCGGAAACCGGGTTTCCGAATTCACCTCCATACGGATATTTGTTTGAAGAAAGGAGTCCGGGAGAGCAATTATGGTTGAGATTTTAGTTAAATCCCCCACATTCATCCATCTGTCGAGTCAATTCTAAAATCTAAAATCTAAAATCTAAAATCTAAAATCTAAAATCGCCAGCCCGTGTACCCAAAGTGATTTTTCAACTGCATCAGGAAACCCGATATGTGCGATAAACTATCTATTTGACCACTCCTCAAAGAGGTTTCCGATAAGATGAGTTCCCCAGCCACCGCTGCTTTCTCCGATCTCGATCCGCTATCGACTCACTCGCCAACAGCCACGAGTTTGGCGACACCCGACAGTGCTTTGGTAACGGCAGCTCAACTGCCACAAGCATCTTGGACAATAGAAGATAGTGAGAAACTCTACCGAATTCAAGGTTGGGGCGAACCGTATTTTTCGATCAATGCAGCCGGTCACGTTACAGTCTCTCCCAAGGGCGATCGCGGCGGTTCCCTGGACTTATGCGAACTGGTAGAATCCCTGAAACAGCGAAATTTGGCTTTGCCGCTGCTGATTCGATTTTCTGATATTTTGGAAGACCGGATCGAGCGCTTAAATTCGTGTTTTGCCAGAGCGATAGCTCGGTACAATTACAAAAATGTTTATCGCGGTGTCTTTCCAGTAAAATGCAACCAGCACCGACAATTAATTGAAGATTTGGTGCGTTTCGGTCAACCCCATCACTTCGGGCTCGAAGCCGGCTCGAAACCGGAATTAATGATAGCTTTGGCGACCTTAAAAAACCCAGGCGCTTTATTAATTTGTAACGGTTACAAAGACCGCGAATACATCGAAACTGCTATTTTGGCGCAGCGGCTAGGGCAAACTTCCGTAATTGTGCTAGAGCAAATAGAGGAAGTAGAACTCGCAATCGCCGCGAGCAAAGCATTAGGAATTAAACCGATTTTGGGAGTGCGAGCAAAACTCACTACCAAAGGGGTTGGCCGCTGGGGAGGTTCCACGGGCGATCGGGCAAAATTTGGCTTAACAATTCCAGAAATTATGCGTGCAGTCGGCGAACTAGAAAAAGCTGGAATGCTCGATTGTTTGCAGTTACTGCACTTCCACATCGGCTCTCAAATTTCGTCAATTAGTGTCATCAAAGACGCCATTCGAGAAGCCAGCCACATTTATGTAGAATTAGCTAAATTGGGAGCTAATATGAACTACTTGGACGTAGGCGGCGGACTCGGCGTTGACTACGACGGGTCTAAAACAAACTTCCACGCTTCCAAAAACTACAATATGCAAAACTACGCTAACGACGTAGTAGCGGGAGTGAAAGATGCCTGCGACGAGCGCAAAATCCCGGTTCCAATTATCATTAGCGAAAGCGGGCGGGCGATCGCTTCTCACCAATCAGTGTTAGTTTTTGACGTACTCGGTACTAGCGATGTCCCCAGAGAAGTAGCAGAACCAGTAGACGAAAACGCGCACCAAATTCCGCGCAATCTCTACGAAATTTACCAATCTATCAGTCCCGAAAATTACCAAGAAGTTTATCACGATGCCATCCAATTCAAGGAAGAAGCAGTCAGTTTATTTAACTTAGGCTATTTGGGAATTGCGGAACGGGCGAAAACCGAACAGTTGTACTGGGCTTGCTGCGATAAAATACAGACGATCGCGCGGCAAAAAAAATATGTATCGGAGGATTTGGAAGACTTAGAAAAGGTGATGGCGTCTATTTATTACATCAACTTATCTGTTTTCCAGTCTGTACCGGATAGTTGGGCAATTAACCAATTGTTCCCAATTATGCCGATTAACCGACTCGACGAAGAACCAACTCAACGCGGTATTTTAGCCGATATTACCTGCGACAGCGACGGCAAAATCGACCAATTTATCGATTTGCGAGATGTGAAGTCTGTTTTGGAACTGCATACTCTCAAACCTGGAGAACCTTACTATTTGGCGCTATTTTTGGGAGGTGCTTATCAAGAAATTATGGGCAACCTTCACAACTTATTCGGCGATGCTAATGCAGTTCATATTCAGCTAACACCTTCTGGCTATCATATCGAACACGTTGTGAAAGGAGACACTATGAAAGAAGTCCTTAGCTACGTACAGTACGATTCAGAAAATTTGGTTGAAAGCATCCGCCGTCAGACAGAAGCAGCTTTGCAGCAAAATAAAATTACTCTTTCCGAGGCCCAACTTTTGCTGCAAAATTACGAGCGGAGTCTCAGCAAATATACTTATCTTCAGTCTTAAAATGTAGGGTGCAACTTAAGCACATTACCATAATTGAAAGCTGAGATCATAAACGTAAAAGTAGGGTGCGCCTAGCGCACCTTACCTTGAGCAATTAGCAATTGCCACTTAGCAATTAACAATTATGCACCATGACCGAGAATTTCAGATATCGCCCGCCGCTCTTCTCCGTGTTGAGTTGGTAAAACTTGGCGAGCGTCAGTAATCAGCCAATCGAGAGCAGCCGCTTGCAAATCGATCGCAGCCCCGGTTTTATCAACGCAGTAGCGCCCAAACACCAGTTTGTCAACCAACCGCACCTCCGGGCCCAAACGAGAATACTCAAAAATCACGCTGTTTTCCACAGTAGCGCCACTGCAAAGCCAACAATTTGGGCCAATCATTGTCGGGCCGACAATTTTTGCTCCATCCTCAATGATCGTCATCCCCCCAATGTAAACAGGCCCTGTAATATCAACCTTATCCCAGTTGACAGCTACATTCAAACCAGCGTAAATGCCGGGGCGCACTTCAATTCCCGGAATCGAAACATTTTTAACTTGTCCCAGGAGTACGCTCTGAATTGCCCGCCAATAGTCAGGAACTTTGCCGATATCTACCCACTCAAAGTCCATGCTAATCCCGTAAAAAGGCGCGCCTATTTTTACAAGGTGGGGAAATAATTGCGAACCGATATCGTACTCTGTATCAGAGGGAATATAATTGAATATTTCTGGTTCAAAAATGTAAATGCCAGTGTTGATATCGGTACTCAGAGCTTCCTCTACAGAAGGTTTTTCTTGGAAATCTTTAATTTTGCCAGACTCGTCTGTTACCACCACTCCATAACTAGGAACTTCCTCGCGGGGAACCGATTTCATAACAATAGTAGCGATCGCCCCTTTTTCCCGGTGCCACTTCACAGCAGCAGTCAAGTCCAAGTCAATCAAAGCGTCGCCGCACAGCACCACAAAAGTATCGTCAAAAAACGGCGAGAAGTCCTGAATTCGTTTCATGCCACCAGCCGAACCGACAGCCTCTCCAATCATTTCTCCGTCCTCAATTCGCCCTTCAAAAGAATAGGCAATTTGTACCCCAAACTTTTGACCGTCACGGAAGTAGTTTTCAATCACGTCTGCCAGGTGGGAAACATTGACCATAATCTGGTCAAATCCATGCTGGCGGAGCAATTCAACCAAAAACTCCATCACTGGCTTTTGCAGGATGGGAATCATCGGTTTGGGTATTGTCTGAGTAATAGGACGGACGCGAGTGCCTTTACCGGCCGCCAGAATCATCGCTTTCATTCTTAACTTCCTCAACCCTCTGTTAACTGATATCAACTGAACAATTAGATGCTAGCGGTTGCGATCGTCGAATCGATCGAGCACAGCAAAATCCTGACCTCTTTATAGGCGACATCGTACCAGGCTATCAATCATTTATTCCGAATTTACCTGGATTTAAGAAACCAGGTATCGGGAACCAGCAATAACTTCACGCTCCCGCTCTCCGCATCCCAGACTCAGCAACAGAATGCCATAGAGCGAGATTCTGCCTAGAATCTTAACCGACGCAGTGGCATAGTTATTAGTTTCCCCCGAGAACCTAATACCGTGCAAGCTCAAAGCGCGCGGATTTTCAGGTCTTGGTAAAACTCCTCTTGAAGCAACTCTACTTTAGACTGAGCCGATAGGAGCAACAACGCCCAAAAAATACCCACGCGGTCATGATTTGGCAAGTGAACTTCCGCAGTCGATACCGGGAGTTCTGGGTTGACAGGAGAGTGCAAATCGTTATGGTGCCAGAGCTCTAGCAATGTGTCCAAGTCCAGCCAACCCTCGTCAATTTCCGCGCCCCGCTGAGCCAGAAACCGTTCGAGTTCACTAGCAGTTTCTACGAGATTTTCTTGGTGAGCTAGCTCAAAGATAGCTTGGGCCGCTTGCGATCGCATTTTTGAGGTAGGGCGACGCCGGGGTGTAACTGTCTGCTGCTCCATTGCTGCTTTCATTAGCTGCAACTGCTCAATCAGTTCTGGGAGAGTCACCGGTCGTTTTTGCGGTAGTTGAGCTACACCGCGACGGCGCAATTGCCGCTCTAAATGCTGCGGCAAGTGTCGCCCGCCTGAGTGCTCTGCGTCTTCTATTGCCGGCTCGTCGGCCGAGTCGGGATTCGCGGGGGGTTCTGAAAGCACGATACTTTCTGCTTTGAGCAACACCAGCATTGAAGCGTACAAAAACGCTTGGCCGGAGTGGGACAAATCGGAGAAATCCTTACTCTGATCTGCATCGGAGGCGTTCGTAAGCTTGCTCAGACATCGATCGAACACTTCAACTACCTTAACGTCCCAAGGATCAATTTCTCCCCGTTCCGCTAGGTCAATTAAAATTGCGATCCCCTCGGAAATCGTTTCTAAGCCATCTTGGTCTCGGGAAACGGCCATTCGATTTTAGATTTTAGATTTTAGATTTTAGATTTTAGATTTTAGATTTTGCCTCTGGGAAAACGAGAGAGCATATCAAGTTAATTGGCGGTTATTTCAGCAGCTTTGCCCTCAATGGCTGCTATTTCTAAACTTATCGGTTCTCCACTTTCTAACAAAGGTTGTTGACCTTCTACTTCGGCTTTATAGCGTTCAAGATTTTGTTCTAATTCCTGAATCCGCTGCTCTTTTTCGCGAACTTGGCGAATCTCTTGGCGCAACGCGAGGGTTCGCTGCATTCTCGACCACAGACTGAACAGCCACGCTAGTGTAGCCCCTAATCCGGTCGCTACAATTAGTTCTACGCACAGCGGAGCTTTAACTTGGACGCCTTGGATAACTTGAATCGCGACTGGCTGTGTATTTTCGATGCTGAATAATACTAGAGCCAAGCAGATCAGAAAGATGAAGAAGAAATTTAGCGATCGCATTTTCTCTGTTCCTAATTCTTAATTCAGGTCAATCAAATTATTTACTATTTGTCAACTGTTTTTTGACAGATGTTCTCAGTCTTTTTTGATAAGATCAAATCTGGTCAATTAACCATAATATCCGGGGAGGGGCGGGTTTATTGGAGTTCTGAGAGCTGAGTGAAGATATTGGTTAACCCGCCCCTCCAAGACATATCCTCTTTAGGTATGACCGATGTTTTGTGGTTTCTTGCCGATTCCGAGTGCTGGCAATATTTGATATTTCAAAGCAATGCCCGCGGCTACAAATAAGGCAATAATCAGCGCCCCAATTCCTACCGGGCTGGGAATCCAGAATATCGCCTCCAAATAGTTAACTTCTCCGGGTTTGAGCTTCCAAACTAACTGTTTTCCTTGCTGATAGCTTTCGGGAACCAGCGCACCGGCGACAGTTTCAATACTTTCGGCGCCCCAAGGCGTGTTCAAGCTAAAGTCTAGCTCCAAAAGTCCCCCCGGACTCAGCAGCAGACTGCCGTTAGAAGAAAGCAGTGAAAGAGAGCGCAAATCCAATTCCAAACTCAACCGATTTCGCAGCACCAATAACAAATTATTCTGCTTGATATTCAGGTGAGATTCAAACTTCGGCAAATCTGTTTCTAGCGGACTTGCGGTCCGATATTTTGTGGTTGGTGCGATCGGATTGTAAAATTGGTTGAACTTGTCTTGCAACTCGGCTCCATTATTGAAAGGAATCCTCACTAGAACTTCTGTGGGGGAAACCCGTTTAGTTTTTCCGTCCAGCAACCTCACCCGGCGTTCTACGCTTTTCAACCATTCTGCAACAGTTTCGCTGCTGAAGCTCGTCAACCTTTCCCCCAGTTTAATGTGCTGCACGATTTCGCCACGAGTTTGACTCTCAAAGTTAACCCCGACATCGTACTGAACGCATCCAGTAACTAGAGTTAAAAGGCAAAAAACCAAAGGTAAAAAAAAGAAAAAGTGCTTTTTCTTCTTCCGAGTTCCATCCTTGACATTTTGCTCTTTCATTGTACCTTTTTCCCTGTTTTTCCCTATTTGCATGAATTAGCAAAGCGTTGAATTCGCGGCACTGTTTCTGTGTTTCTATTTCCACGTCTGGACTTGCGAACCGCATACCATAAACGCGGTTTATGGGCTACCGAAGGGCAATTTCACAGATGCTGCGTGGCAGAAACCGGGTCTTTTTGAGGTGAGTGCTAAGATTTTTCTAGCAACAGTATCAGCGTCACCTGGAATTAACCGCACTGAACTTATTGCCTAGAAGCTACACCCAACTGTTGAAACAGCATACTCGGCAAATAGGCTGCACCGCCTACCCATTCGGCTTCGCTACTCAAATCTGCCAAATTTTTAAATGCTTCAAAAATGCTGCCTGCCACCATTGTATTCTTGACGCGACCCACAATTTTGCCTTTTTCTACTTTATAGCCTAAGTCCAAATTGACAGAAAATTCGCCAGCTAACTGATTGGACTGACCGGCTCCTAAAACCTGCTCTACTATTAGACCTTCGTCCATGCTAGCAATCAAGTCTTGAGTGGCGGTATTTCCTGGGGAAATGCAAAAGTTAGTCAAATCAGGGCCTGGGCGAGACAATCCGCCACGAAAACCGTTGCCGGTTGATTCTACCCCGGCGCGAGCGGCCCACCTGCGATCCCAATAAAATCCCGTGACAGTACCTTTGTCTATCAAGACTTTGCGGCTGGTGGGTGTACCTTCGTCGTCAAAGGGACAAGCAGAAGGGCCTAAAGTGGGGTCTTCAAAAAAGGTAAAGCGTTCGTCAAATAAGGTTTCGCCGATTTTGTCGGCTAGGGGAGAGGCTTTTTGAACTACTGCTTGACCTGAAAGGATGGTATCAAACAAGCCGCCGAGGGTGCTAGCGGCGGCTCTGGGGGTAAATAATACTGGGTAGGAACCGCTGGTGATGGTGGCTGAATGTTCGGCGAGGCGGTATTTTTCGAGGAGTGATTGGAGGATGCTGTCGGTGTCCAGGGGACGATCGCACGCTACGTCGTAACTGTATGCTTGCATAAAGTCTTCTCCCTTTACCAAATTTCCCGCGATCGTCCCGCTGATTATTTGGCTGCTTCTTTCGGCATACAGGTCTTGCGTGGTGGCAATTTTCACGCGGCCGCTGCGGACGTGGAAGCCGACATCTACCATAATATCGGGATTGTAGGCGTGAACTTGCTCGATCAGGTTTTTGCCGTTTTCTACTAATTCTTGAGTTGTGGGCGGAGTGTAGGTGGTTTCCGGGCCTTTTAGGTGAAAGTTGGAGGCGAGTTCAAATTCTGCGGGGTCGCCGATTTCGGCTGTTTGAATCGCTGCATCTACTAAATCGTCTATCCGCGTTAAATCTGTGGAACTGGCAAAACCGATTTTGCCTTGGTATATCAGCCGGAGTGCTACGCCTTGCAGTGCTTTGGTTTGCAGGGATTTGAGGCGATTGTTTTCAAATTCGATGGGCGTGTCTTGACTCGACAGGTAGTAGACTTCAGCCGCATCGGCGCGCTGAGAGGCCAATTTCAAAATCTGGTCTACGGTTGAATCGCTCACAATAATAGCCTTTCTGGTTGGGTCTTTTTTTTATTTTAGCAATTATCGCTATTCAACTTCTGATTCCTGCCTCATGCTCGATAATTAATCCGTGTATCCGTGTCAAAATCAGTGTCGTTTTCTACTTGTTCCTTCTCCTCTAATTGTAATTCACACTGTTTAAAAACATAGTTAACGGCTGCAAACAGTCGCTCTAAGTCCTGAATTGTATAGAAAAATTTATTTTGAGTAAACATTTCTAATTTCAGCTTGCCAAACTGCCACATTGCCCCATTAGAAACAATCCCAAAGATAGTTTGTTCGGGTTCATTGTTAAGCCGCTGCACGGCGATCATTTCTGCCAAACACTGCCCCCATCCTTCATCAAATGCGCTCTCTTTCTTGGCTTCAACTAATATGAAATAGGGCTTGTCAAAAACTACTGTGCCGAGCGGGGAGCGCTTCGCCAATATATAATCTGGAATTCCTGACAGATTCTCATTATAGACTAAGGTTTGGTGACTCCAGAGGAGAAAATTACTTCGATAATTTTTCCAAACTTCTTTTAATACAGGATAAATGATATTTTCACAAATGGCGATTTCCGAGTTGTCAAATACTCCGTCATTGAAAATCAATTCTAATTCATTCCGAAAAACTTCGCTGACTGCAAATTCTGTTTCGACAATGAAATTATCCCGTAGGTAATTAATTTGGAATTCTTTGGCGACCGCGCTGATACTTTTATAATTGCTAAAAGGCATTGTTTCTATCCAGAAAAGCCTGTATTGAACAGGCAAGATGCCTGTTCCACAATAATTATTGGAAATGTGTATTGGTCATCTGCTTAATAACTAAGAAATAATCCGCCTAAAATTAGCCCGATCGCAATTAACGCCACCCAGATAAACCTATTATCTTTCGTATTAACCTGACTCAAATCTACAGGCTCTGGTACGACTGGCTTGGGTTTAGCGTACTTGATATCAGCGTTCGGATTGGCTTGAAAACTGATTGATTGATTTTCATCTAAAGCTGCCAAATCAGGGATTTTCACCATCCATTCAGGAGGGATAGTGAGTTTGGGAGCTTCGAGAATGAACAGCAAGCGCTTTGCTTGCTGGCGGGTTTCTTGGCGGGGATGGCGGGTGAGCTTGCGGCAAAGCTCGATCGCCCTTTCTGTATTGCCAGAGGCTTCGTAGGCTGTCACTAGCCACATCTGCACCTCACCGCCCAACCGGGAATTTCGATCGACTAAACCGGTAGCTGTTTCTAAACTCTGCACAGCTTGAGCATACCGGCCACTCTCAAAAGCTACTTGCCCAGCTTGGTACTCAGTTTGAACAATTTCTAACTTTTCTGAAGTCACAAGCACCCACCCAATTCACAAATATTACTTCCCAAATTCCCCAAACGCTAGAATTCGCTGTTGTGTTGCGACATACCCGACTCGTTGTCGCGTTTGGAACCCAGCAAGTCTAAATGGTCTACCTTAATTACCGGCTTCGAGCGATTTGAACCCGTATTGCGGTCTTGCCAGCGATCGAACTTCAAAGAGCCTGTTACGCCAATTAGAGAGCCTTTGCGAACGTAGTCAGCCGCAATCTGCGCTGTTTTGCCCCAGATTTCCAGATTAAACCAGTCTGGTTGATCGCTGTTCTTGGTTCTGCGATTCACTGCCAGCGTCAAACTACACTTAACTGTACCCGACTCAAAATACTTAACGTCCGGGTCGCCGCCGACGCGGCCTACTAAAGTCACAACATTAAGACTCATAAACTTTTTTGGGAATGTGGTCGATCGGTGATGTAGTTAAACAGTCCACACGCGCATTAGCCTCCAAACTGAACTTGGAACAACGCTTGTGAGGCTTCATCCTGATTGTACACCCAGTTAGCAGAACATATTGATGGTGGATGATTGGCAAGTCTGCGCTCAACCTGAGCTCGACAATGTACATTTCTGACTAGACTCAGGATGAAAAACGTAATAGAATCCACCTCGGTTACACTTTTGTAACAACATTATTGCACACAATAGTATTTTAGTTTTTGGGGGGGGTACAAATCAGTGGGTCTTCTCAATCGATTTTCGTTATCTAGAGATATGGGTATCGACCTCGGTACTGCTAACACGCTCGTTTATGTATCGGGCAAAGGTATTGTTCTGCAGGAACCTTCTGTAGTGGCGATCGACCAAGATTTAAAAATACCGCTGGCTGTTGGAGAAGAAGCAAAAAAAATGCTCGGCCGCACGCCAGGGAATGTCATAGCACTGCGCCCGCTTCGTGACGGGGTAATTGCAGACTTCGATACGGCAGAACTGATGCTTAAGACTTTTATCCGCAGAGTTCACGAAGGCCGAAGCTTAGTTTCGCCGCGGATAATTATTGGCATCCCCAGTGGTGTCACCGGAGTTGAGAGGCGTGCTGTCATTGAGGCGGCGACTCAGGCCGGTGCTAGAGAAGTACGGTTAATTGATGAACCCATCGCTGCGGCGATCGGAGCTGGACTGCCTGTTGCTGAGGCGACTGGCAATATGATTATAGATATAGGCGGAGGTACGACGGAAGTTGCGGTTTTGAGTTTGCAAGGTACGGTGATCAGTGAGTCTGTGCGGGTAGCCGGCGACGAACTCAATGAGGCGATCGTCCAATACATGAAAAAAGTTCACAATTTGGTCATCGGCGAACGCACTGCTGAAGAAATTAAGATTCAGGTTGGTTCTGCATATCCAACTCCAGAGGATGACGATGTAATGATGGAAGTGCGGGGCTTGCACTTACTGTCTGGTTTGCCGCGAACTGTTACTATCAAAGGCCCAGAAATTCGCGAAAGTATGTCGGAACCGCTTTCAGTAATTGTGGAAGCTGTCAAGCGTACTTTGGAACGCACCCCCCCGGAATTAGCAGCAGATATTATTGACAGGGGAATTATGCTGGCTGGTGGTGGCGCACTGATGAAAGGTTTAGATACTCTGATCAGTCACGAAACAGGAATTGTCACTCACGTGGCAGCAGATCCGCTGTGCTGCGTGGTTTTGGGAACTGGTAGGGTATTGGAAAACAAACAGTTGGAACGGGTTTTCAGCGGGCAGTCGTCGCGTAATATGTAGTTAAAAAATTTGGGATTGTGGATTTAGAAATACGGCTGCAATCTCAAATCTAAAATCCTGACTTAACAATTTTAGATTAGTGAAATTATGCTAAAAAATACATTCCGAAAGTGGTGGGATCTGCGGCTGCAAATTGCTCTTCTAGGTTTAGCTGTAACTGCCGCTTGGGGAGTTCGGCAAACACAAGGTGCGGCAGTATTTGAAGTTTACAATTGGGTGACTCGTCCGTTTCACGCCAACGGCTCTGGGCAAGAGGAACTTATCTCGGCGCGCACTCAAGAATTGCAAGCGCAGCTATTAGAATTAGAAAATCAAAATCAGAAGCTAAAAGAGCTTTTAGGTTACGTTTCGGCTAAGAAACCAGCAGGAATTGTAGCTCCTATTGTCGGTCGCAGCGCCGACCACTGGTGGCAGCAAGTAACCTTGGGGCGCGGCAGTAACGATGGCATCAAAACAGATTTTACTGTGATGGGCCCCGGCGGTTTAGTAGGCAGGGTTGTCAGCGTTACTCCTAATACTAGCTTGGTGCTGTTAGTCAGCGACGCTACGAGTCAATTGGGTGTGGGAATTACCCGCAGTCGCCACATGGGTTTTATGCGCGGGAAAGGCGGAAATCAGGCTGTGATGGAGTTTTTTGAGAATGTTCCCAATGTCAAGCCTGGGGATGTGGTTTCAACTTCTTCTTACAGTCAGTTGTTCCCTGCTGGTTTGCCTGTGGGAAAAGTGGTTTCGGTGGATATGAATAAAACTCCGGCTCCAGAAGCTGTGGTTGAGTTTTCTGCACCGATGAATGCTCTGGAGTGGGCAGTGGTTTACCCCCACTCTAAGCAAGTCGAACCAAAGGATTCGCAGAGTCAATCTTCTGCACCATCTGATGGAGAACAGCAACAATGAAAGCTTTATCTCGGATGTCTTCGCCGCGATCGCGCCAATTTCTCAACTTCGCAGTTACATTTCTATCTGTGATGCTGTGCATACTGATATTGCCCACTCGGATGCCGGGAATGGAATTGCTGGGAATTGGACCGAACTGGCTGTTAATTTGGTTGGTAGCTTGGAGTATTAAGCGGAAACGTACAGTTTGGGGAGCTGCTAGCATGGGCTTGGTTTTGGGGTTTCTTCAAGATGCGATGACGGCTCCTCATCCCACCCATGCTGTCAGTTTAGTTGTTGTAGGAGTCTTAACAGTTGTTTTGCAGAAAACCTGGTCGATTCCGGTAGATATTGTTGAGAGAGATCCGATTCCGATCGCGTTAATTGTGTTTGGGATGGCGGTGGTAGCGGAAACGGTGATGGGGCTGCAATTTTTTTCTATGGGCGATCGGGCTTTACTGGAAATTTGGAGCTATCACCAGCGAGTGGCTTTGTGTTCTGCTATTCTTAGCAGTCTTTGGGCTCCGGTGATTTATTTTCCGCTCAATCGCTTGTGGGAAATGACCAGGAATGTAGAAAAACCTTAGTCAGCGATTAGTCAGCAGTCATGAGTCCTTAGTCAACAGTTAAGTGTTCACTAATTATTGTTAACTGTAGTCATTCTACTATTAGTTGTTGACCGGAACCTAATAAGTGATGAACGGCAATAATCAAGTTGCTGAGAATGAAATTAGGCTGGTGCTTTTGGAGTTGATAGCGACTGCGAATTCCGCAGGTAACGGCAATTGTAGGTATTCCCAATGCTTTTCCTGCGAGGATGTCTGCTTCTGTATCTCCGATCATCCAAGCCGAACCCAGTGATGACTCAAATTCTTCTGCAACTTCAGCCAACAATTCAGTTTTTAAGGCTGTATAGTTGTGATAGGCGGCATCCGCCATCTGAGTTCCGCGAATGCTGGTAAACAGTCTGGCTAAACCGTAATTTTGTAACAGTTGAACGGCTTGATTTCTCGGCCGCAGGGTGACTAAAATCAGCCGCACGCCGCGGGAGTGCAGAAGTCCGATCGCCCATTGTACTCCCGGCTGGATGCGATCTAAGTGCAACAAGTCTGGCTGATTGACAATCTGACTGACGCATCCGAGAAAAACGTTAATTTCTTCTCCCGACAAGCCGGAACTTTTGGCTATTTCACCATCGGGCACTCGGTTTTGTTTCATTTGCCAAAACTGCTGTTTGCTGAGGATTTGAAGGTTGAGGTTGATTCCCCGAGCAAGATATACTGCTTGAGTATCGGCTAATCCCTGTTGATAGGTGGCGTAGTAGCGATCGGACACATCGACGATGGGCCCGTCTAAATCGCAAAATACCGTCATCCGGGGGGACGACTCAGCCTCTGATGGTAGCTTGTAGTGAAGGTTTTCGGAGTCTTGGGCGACAGCAGTTAACATAAAACGTTAAGTAAATCTAGGGAGTTATACATTTCTTGACTGTAGCAAAAAATGTATAAGTTATAATACATATATTTTAATGCTTTTATTAAAAAAACCTATGAATTTGTTGAGGATGGGGTTCAATAAAGGCGATCGAGCCTGTGCGTCCATAACTTTAAGCGAAAAAGTGATTTTTGTGGCTGTTAATATGTGCTTTAGCCATTAAAGTTTAGAATTAAGTTTTTAGTCTTCTGTAATTTACCCATGCTCAAACAAAGCGATTTTGTTAGGAATTCGGACACTAATCGAGTAGAGGTGCTGTCCGAAGCACTGCCTTACATTCAACACTTTGCCGGTCGCACCATTGTGGTCAAATATGGCGGTGCGGCGATGAAAGATAGCAATCTCAAAGACAAGGTGGTTCGGGATATTGTGCTGCTAGCTTGCGTGGGGATGCGTCCGGTTGTGGTTCACGGCGGTGGCCCGGAAATTAATATTTGGCTGGAAAAATTGGGAATTGAGCCGCAATTCAAGGATGGTTTGCGGGTGACTGATGCGGCGACAATGGAAGTTGTAGAAATGGTTTTGGTAGGTAAAGTAAATAAAGAAATTGTTTCGTTAATTAACCAAGCTGGCGGCAAAGCAGTGGGATTGTGCGGCAAGGATGCCAATCTGATTCAAGCTCGTCCAGATGGCCGGGAAGGAATTGGGTTTGTGGGTGAAGTCAGCGGCGTGAAAATCCAGATTTTGGAGTCTTTGGTGAACAGCGGTTATATTCCGGTGGTGTCGAGTGTGGCAGCCGATGAAAACGGTCAATCTTACAACATTAATGCTGACACGGTGGCTGGGGAAATTGCGGCTGGTTTGGGAGCGGAAAAGTTGATTTTGATGACCGATACTGCGGGAATTTTAGAGGATTATCACAAGCCGGATAGTTTGATTGCTAAGTTAGATATTCAAGAAGCAAGAGAGTTGGTTGAGTCTGGAGTTGTGTCTGGGGGGATGATTCCGAAAGTTAATTGTTGTGTGCGGAGTTTGGCTCAGGGTGTGAAGGGTGCTCACATTATTGACGGTCGAATTCCTCATGCTTTGCTACAAGAAATATTTACGGATGCGGGGATTGGGTCGATGATTGTGGCTTCTGAGTTTAGCAGCGCGAACTTAAGGCCTAAATAAGGTGTAAATCCTAGCGTGGGGAGGGCGGGCGCGTGAAAGGGGTAAACTCGCTGCGATTGCGTATATCCTAACTAAACCTGCCCCTAAAAACCTTGAAAAGGTACTTCTGGGAAATTACTTCAACTAATTCTAACCGTTGTTGAATTTCAGCTTTTCTTAAACTATGATTAAACACTTTAGAGTTTTGGATTCTGTTGCGATTCTCAAGCCGATTTCAAATACGCGATTAGCGCTAGTGGAACCAGAATATGCATCTATTTCTAGTTTGCCAGTTGGACTTGTGGGAACTATTGTTGAACTGTATGAGACGGGAAAAGAATGTCAGTATTTAGTGGAGTTTGCTGATAGTCAAGGGAGTGAATATGCTATGGCTATGTTGAAAGCTGATGAAATTTTAGTTCTGCAATATGAACTTGCAGTTGCTTAGTAATGTGAGGAGAATAGAAGTTAGATAAGGACGATCGCACTTGGGCACAGTAAGGGCGATCGCCCCTCCATTGAGAGACAAAAATGTTAATAATCTTGTAGCTGATAGTTTGAGAAGGAACTTTTTGATAAAATATCAAAATTAAAACTGGCCGCACCCCCTTCTATTTTACCTAAAAAAATCAAATTAGTCAAATTTATGTCTCGATTAAGTATCAGATCGAACAAAAAAGCTCTGGGCTTTGTGCTGGGTTTATTAATTTTTGTCATTTTCATTCCCGGATGTTGGGCTTTAACAACTAATATCGATCCCACACCAGTACGGCAAGTAGATAACACAGTAGCGGTGCGTGCCAATGTACAAAATACGTCAAATTCTCGCTCTTCTTTAGGAGTTGGGCTTAATGGTATTGCTGACTACTCCACACAATTACCCTTTTTAGATGCTTTCAAATCTTCTAGGCAATGGATAACTCAATGCGTTAGCGGACAACCAAACTGTAAAGGTGAATGGGATACAGAGGAGTATAATCTTTTAAATCTTGATAAAAATGGATGGGTGAAGTCTCTGCCATCGCCCGAAGAAGCTCCTAAATATACTAGGGTAAGTACGCTATTACTTAGGGAAATCCCCAATCGCTATCCTTCAGGGCAATATATTGTTACTTATGAGGGTGAAGGTGCGATCGAATATCAATTTGATGGCAAAAAAGATGAGGCTGCGTCGAAACCCGGCAGGGATATCATTAATGTGGATGCCACACAAGGGGGAGGCATAATGATTACAATTACTGCTACCGATCCCAATAAAACAGGGAACTATATCCGCAATATTAAAGTGGTTCGCTCCCAAGATGAAGAGCTTTTTCAAAGTGGTGAAATATTTAATCCGCTGTTTATAGAAAAGATTAAAAAATTTAGAACCTTGCGTTTTATGGACTGGATGGATACAAATGGTTCTGAACAAAAAGAATGGTCAAACCGACCAAAACCAGAGAGTGTATCCTATGCTTACAGAGGAAATGTTCCCATAGAAGTTATGGTGAATTTAGCTAACAAAGTCCAAGCAGAACCCTGGTTTAATATGCCGCATCAGGCTACGGATGACTATATGACTAACTTTGCTAAAATGGTCAAAGATAGTTTAGATCCAAAGCTGAAAGTTAATGTAGAGTATTCTAATGAGGTTTGGAATTGGTCATTTCGACAATCGAATTATGCCTTGGAACAAGGTAAAGCGAGGTGGGGAGATAAAGGCGATGCTTTTATGCAATGGCACGGAATGCGTAGTGCTCAAATGTGCGATATCTGGAAAGGCGTCTTTGGGGATCAAAAGAATCGAGTTGTCTGCGTGTTAGGAACTCAAAGAGCTTGGAGAGAGTTAGGCAATTATGCTTTAGATTGTCCCTATTGGGTAGCTGAGGGCAATAAACCTTGTTATCAACACGGTATTGATGCCTTAGCCATAGGTGGATATTTTAGCGGAAACTTGGGCGGGAAAGAAAGTGTCAGCACAGTAGAGTCTTGGTTGAATGACGCAGATGGCGGGTTTGGCAAAGCTTTTAAGCAATTAAGAGAGGGTGGGTTACTTCCGGGATTCAAAGATAGTTTGCCCGATGTTGATAATGACTTTAGGTATTACTTAGGTGTGGCTCAAAAAAAAGGACTCAAGTTATTTGTTTACGAGGGGGGTCAACATATTGTAGGTATTCAAGGAGTTGAGAATAACGAAAAACTGACCAAGTTTTTTATGGAATTAAATAGGCGCCCAGAAATGTATGATATGTACACCCAATTACTGAATAGTTGGAAACAGGCTGGAGGCAGTCTTTTCATGCACTTTGTGGATGTGAGTTCATTTAGTAAGTGGGGAAGTTGGGGGGCTTTGGAGTATGTGGAACAAAAGGGTTCGCCTAAGTATGATGCTTTGATGGATTTTATTGATAAGAATCCTTGCTGGTGGGATGGGTGTGCTGTTGAGGGATGATCAGAAATTGGGGGCAATCAAGAATCCTTCGACACTTCCTCAAACTCTTCAGCATCCCCCGGTAAACCAGAACCCTCGCTACTCCTCAACCTGGGCGATTCCCCATTACTCGCACTCGCACCGTAAACCCCAGAATACCTGTCCTCTAAACCCGAATCCCTTAGCGAAATCGCACTTCTTTGACTCGGCGACAATCTCTCTGTTGACCGGCGATTTGTCCCAGAAATCGGCGGCTTCCGAGTTAAAGTTTTCCAAGCAGCCTTAATCCCAGTCACCACGCTGCGAGTAGTTACCTGGACGTTTTGCGCCTGCTTTTTGGCGCTACCAATACTTCGATCGACCTGTTTGACAACCTCGCCCGCACTTTGTACTCCCTCGCTGACATCATCCGTCAACTCGCTAATTTCCAGCCCCGTCAACCGAATCGCCTCCAAAGTGGGCGGAAATTCGCGAGAAAGTGTGTCAGCGAGCTTTTCCACGCTGCGGGCCGCCCTGGCCAGCGCTTGCACCGCAGGTATTAAAGTCACTAAAACAGCAGTCAGGCTAACTGCCACTAGCAAAATCGAAAGTCCTAGCCAAAATATGGGATCGCTCACTTGAATCTGGGATTGGGGGTTGAGAATTTCATGCCATTTAGCGGATGGGAGGGCGCGACGGGGGACTCACTTCAGCTTCAGCTTCCGACAGGGTTTGGCGTTCCCGCTGAGTTGCTTCCAAACCTGCCGCGATCGCCTCTTTGAGTCTAATCAAAGTTTCGTCCCAATTTCGGATTGCAGTTTCAGAAAGTCGATCGGCCTGCAACTGCACGCTAGTCGATAAATCCTCCGCCAACTCCGGCAAAGCATCGGCCGATTTTTTCAATATCTGCCGCGTCTCCTTGCCTGGTCGCGGTGCTATCAGCAACCCAGTCACGGCCCCGATCGCAGAACCAACAAGCAAACCGCCAATAAATAATCCTGAACGTTTAGTTGACATTTTTATAACTTCTCTCCATACACCAATTTTAGGCACGTTTGCCCGATCGCAGCCCTTTACAAAGGTAGAAATATTGTTGAAAATCCTACTGAGTCAGCACGGGCAGCAATTTTAGGATAGCTTACCTCAAACGTCGATCGCGCCTGGGCCAAAGCATCCGTCCCAAACCCAGCAATCCCAAAAGTTGCTGAACCTGTTGCAGTTGCAATTCCAGTTGTTGATAACGTAGTCGCAGTTGGCGGGTACCTTGCTGCCTTTTACCAAGGAAACCGGGCGTCGTACTGAGGATATTGCTGCTACAGCGTTCGATTGCTGCGATCCGAAGTTCCAAACGTGCGATCGTCCGCCTGATTTTCCACACTCTCGCAGCGATATAAAAACAGACTACAGATATTAGTATATTGATAATTACAACAGCATTCAGCATTTATTACTTATTTTCAACTACTAACATATTCCGCTTTTTGTGGCGGGCTATGAGCAACGGCCTACCAGATATATTGTAGGGAGACAACATTGTTGCGTCCTGAGCTCTGTTTTAAGGACACAACAATGTTTTGTCCTGAACTATGTGTCCCTCTCCCTAAGCGGGGTCAATTTTTAAGCCTGAGACATAGCAGGCAAACAAACCTTAGTACCGCCCAAACCGCAATAACCGTTCGGCTCTTTAGCAAGATACTGCTGATGATAGCTTTCTGCGTAATAAAACTCAGGAGCATCAATAATTTCAGTGGTAATCTTGCCGTAACCTGCCGCAGTCAAAGCCTGCTGGTAAGCATCGCGCGAAGCTTCAGCTAGCTGCTTTTGGCTGGCTGAATACGTGTAAATTCCCGATCGATACTGAGTACCAGAATCATTGCCCTGACGCATTCCTTGAGTAGGATTGTGACTTTCCCAAAAAACTTTGAGCAGCATTTCGTAACTAATTACTTTGGGATCGAACACAACCAGAACTACTTCATTATGTCCCGTCATCCCGCTGCAAACTTCATTGTAAGTAGGATTCGGAGTAATCCCGGCCGCGTAGCCAACAGCGGTCGAAAAAACTCCATTTTGTTGCCAAAATTTGCGTTCTGCTCCCCAAAAACAGCCCAGGCCAAACAAGGCAGTCTCCATGCCGTTTGGAAAGGGAGGTTTGAGCGGATTGCCGTTAACAAAGTGAGTTGCCGGTACCGACATCGACTCTGCCCGCCCCGGCAAGGCCTCTTGGGGAGAGGGCAGGCTCGACTTTTTGCCAAATCCAAATAGCACCATAAGTTTGTGAGGGGATCTCTGATAAACGTCTTTACCTTACTTAATAATATCAGATGTATACTGAAAGTAGTGGCCCTCTTAAAGGTAGAAGGTAAAAACCAGAAGGCCGATTTTTTTTACGGAAGGTTTTTGGTGATACTGCTCACTGCCAACGCAGTTTTAAATCACATTAGGTAGTGTTCTATGTCACCAAAACACACCTAAAATATCACCTATTGTTGAGTTGTAAATCACGCGGATTTTAGGCAAAATAGCCGATTATTAAAGGTATGGTGTTGTAGTAGTTATTCAATACCATTTATTGGGAGTGTGTAGAAATGGGCGCTAAACCTTGTAGTCAACCTTTAAAATCTAATCCGTTTATTACTTACCGCGACCCAATTACAGGCAAGTGGATTGTGGTAAATCAGACTTTGCCCAAAGCAGCAGAACAAGCACAGCTAGCAGCAGCTTGAGTTTTCCTATTGATTTTTGACCTAAAAATTAACCATTCTTTCAAACTTTAGGACTTACGCAAAAAGTTATTGGACGCGCTATTTATATTCGTAAGGTGCTTACGTTACACATACCTAAGCACCTTACTTTGAAACATTTCTCATCTCTTTTTGCAGTTCCAAATACCGATAGAGATATTCCGAAACTATCCCGTGCAAAAACAAGTCGCGTGCCGCATTAAACGGACTGTTTGGGGCTAGCGGATGGCGATTGACAATTACATGATTCCAGTCGCAATTTCCCGTAATCTCGCTGACGTACACTCCGAAGTTTTCATCTAACTGAAGCGACATCACTGCTCGCGCAAATTCGTCGCTAGTCAAACACAAAGAATAAAAAACTTTAAACAATTCGATCGCCGATTCTAAATCCAGAATGTTTAGCAATCTGCGTTTTTCAAAATCTATGGCAACTTCTACTGGTTGAATGCTATCATAATTTATTCCCCGTTTTTTGACCACTTGCAACCAGTTAGGATTTGTCAGCATTGCCTGGTTGTAATCCCAGACAAAGTTATAGAGAATTAAGTCGTGTTCGAGAAACGCATTGTCAGCTAAATCGTTAACAGTGCGCGGATAAAGCTTTGACTTTTCTATCTGGGTGTCAGGGCCGTTGTCAATCAAGAAGTTAATAATGTTGGAGCCGATGCAGATGTGTCGGACAATTAAATAACAAGCTTCTGGCGAGACAAAGTTATTTAGGAAAAATGCAGCCGATTTGTGCATTAAAGTGTAAGCGCGGAATTGAAATGGCAACAGGCGCTTTGTTGTCATAATTACCGCCAGCAACAAGTTAGCAATTACTTTGATCGGAATCAGCAAATAACTGCGAGTCCAGTTTTGCAAATCCCGGATCATGTAAGCTTTTGCCACTAAATCCACGGGAATAGATCGATCGCAAAAAAGCACATCCCAAACATTCGGATCTCGGCGGTTGTAGGGTTTGGTAGCGTAAGGGATTTTTCGCTCATCGGGGAGATTTTCGGTATCTTGTTTTTGCAGCTTTTGCATTAACGAATTTCCTCCAATTGCAGCAAATATAAACGAGCAGTGACGCGAGCGGTTTTGACAATGCGGCGGGCAATATCATCTGTCATCCATTCGGCATTAATCAAATTTTCTAGTTTGGCTAAATGCGACTCGTCATTAGATCCGTGATACGCTAAAAACGATACTTGTTCGTCTTGCAAACCGAGACTTTCTTTAATTTGTTTTGCCCACTTTCCCGCCAACCGATTGCCCAATCCTTCGATAATAAACATACTGCCAATTAAATCGACCGGATTTTCCCGCGATGCTTGGTGGAAGATAAAAGCTGATAGTGCTTCACTGCCAATATTCTTATCATATTCCACAATTTTTGCCAATTCACCGCCCACAGAAACATAATTTTGTTCTAGCATTTGATAGTCGCGGTGTTCGTCTTGGGCATGGCCGATAAAAGTCGATCGCAGGCGAAAGTCACTCATGTTAGAAGCAGCGCGAGCAATCCAGCGAGCTCCCTCTACAACTTGCGGCCGGAGATTGCACAGCAAAGCTTGATAATCTTCTATTGTAAACTCTCCTCGGTACAATTTGCGGACAATAGGAACAGAACGAATTTCGCGATCGAACTTCAGCCAAATCCATGCTAACTCCCGCAACAAATAAGCTTGCGGAGAGTTGGGGTGTGCAGGTTTCACACTTTCGAGAGGCGAAGCTTCGGGAACCTCATGAAAGTTAGAAATTTGAGAACTCATAGGCTTATGGGTATTTTCCACAGTTAACATCATATATGCCGTGGTAAAGCGCCCGCTTTCCGGGACAAAACAAAAGATTTTCTGTCCCGGCTGCAACTTGCCAGAATTGAACAATTCCTCTAACATTAAATAAATCGCAGCGCAGCCTGTATTTCCGCGTGTGTATAAGTTGGTAAACCATTTTTCTTCAGGAATCATGCAGCCTGCTTGTTCCAGAAGTTCTACAATTTGCCCCCGGAAAAAGTGAGACGAATAGTGGCACAGCAGCCAGTCGATTTCCTGCGGACAAACTCTCCCGGCTTTAATCAACCGCAGCCAACCTTCAACGCCTAATTTCATTACATTTTCCAGCAAGCGAATATTTTGCCGCAAGTCAAAAGCTCCCGCTGTGGCGGCATCGAGGTAGGAGGAATAATCCAACCAGCTTTTAGTGGATGTTTCGTCGGCTAATCCTGAATACATACAAACAGGATAAGCATTGGCGTGAGAAACGAGTTCAATCCATTCTATTTTTAAACTAATTCCTGTCGCATTAGGATGGTTTTGGAGCAACAATGCTCCCGCACCGTCGGAGAGCATCCAGCGCAGAAATTCTGTATCGAAAGGCAGGGGTTTTCCCGCTTGCACTGAAGTCTTTACTTCAAATTTGGTGTTTTTAAACAGGCGCGAGGGAAATTCGGAAGCGACGGCAATGGCGGCTTGTTTCTTGCCGAGTTCGATTTGAGAGGCGGCGTAATTTAAAGCACTAACTCCGGCACAGCAAACTCCTTGAGTTGACACTATTTCTAGGGGGGATAATTCGGAAAGTTCCCCGTGTACTGTGCTGGCAAATCCCGGTACTAATAAGTCTGGTAAAGTGGTAGCGCAGGCCAATAAGTCGATCGCCCCTGGTTCCAAATTTGCCTGGGCGATCGCGTCACGGACGGCAAACGCTGCCATTTGACTGTTAGAATATAGTGTTTGCTGCTGTTTGTCGATCGCGTAGTAGCGCTGTTGAATGCCGTTGCTATTGAGAATTCGCTGCCTGACTCTCGAAGGGCGCGAGGCAACTTTGCCGAGATATTCTTCCATCTCATCATTATTAATTGGTTCTCCCGGCAAAAATTTTCCCATCCGATTGATATAAGCACTGTACATGGCGTACACCTCTAAAGTTGCTAATTTACTCGGGTTCGTTCGTTTGTTAAATCAAGCGAGAAAATATCTAAAATTGATAATGCTTTGTGAAGCAGTGAACTTGCAAGGAGCAAGCAGCTATCTTGTAGAGTCGCCGGAAATCAGGCAAGTTGAGCAACAGCGGCAACAAGTAATCTGAAGCGGGGTGAAGTTTATTGTAATTGAGCCAATATGTAACTAGAGTTCCTTCGCAGCTTCCCGACTCAAATGGATATTGCAAAACTAGATACTTGGTATTCTCCTTCTCAACGCCGCACGGCTGTTTCGCTGTTGATGAAACGAGTAGGCGTAACTCGCACTAGGGCTGAATGCTTTATCAGGCTTTGGGTTTACTTATCGGTGAAACAGCTTCAGGAAAGCCAGCCCCGTCTCAAACCACCGCTGGCGAAACTGGAAGTGCCAGCAACAGAAGTGCAGTGCACTCACCGGGAAGCCGCCGAACTATTTTACTGCGATTCCGATCGCGGAAGCGATCGGGCCGCCGGAATGATGTTAGATAAATTAGCAGCACTCGGATTAATCGCAAAACACTTTGATGGTAACGCTACGGCAATTCAAATTCAACCAGTTTCAGAAATTTTAGAGGCCGCCGAACCTCAAAAGCCTGTACAACTCCAATTAGATAATTTTGACCCCCGGTGCGACGCGATTCCGGTTGCCAATTTATTAGCCACCAATTACAACTGGATGAACCGAAACACTAACGCCGTTCCCCACAAAATTGCTAAAATACTCCGGTTTTTTGCCAGTCAATACTCAAAGGGAATGCGAGTTTTGCGCCGCTCAGATAATCTCAATCCAGTCGGCTTTTACTTACTTTATCCCACAGCTAGCGAATCTGAAGTAAATTTTTTTAATGCTGCTAGTAAAGGGCTTCATTTAAGTTCTATTTCCGATATCGATCCTTTCAAGATGGCGCTACCAGGAGATATAAATTGCCAGTCAGTATTTGTCCGCAGTTGGATGATCGAGCCGCAGTATTTGTCAGAATACCGCATTGCTTTTCTCGAAGACACACAAAAAGTTTTAGGCGAAATGCAAACAGATTTTCCCAATCTTTGCGACTTGTACACCCTGATGATTCACCCCATGTACGAAAAACTGTGCCTGGCCTTGGGATTTCAGAAGACTAGCAGTGATAGTCAGTTATCTGTTTATTGGATGTATCTAGCATTGGATAGATTTTTAGCATTAAATATCAAAGAAGCGTTGAGCCAATTGTAAGTAGAAGGAAGAAGGAAGTTCGGCAACGGATTGTGTAACGGATGTAACGGATGTAACGGATGTAACGGATGTAACGGATATCAGGAAGAACGAAGAAGGAAGAAATCGATAAAAAATAGAACGCCCAGATACCCGACTTTGCCGAAGTTGTCTGGTATCTAACAGCATTCGTGTTTTACGTTATTTTTTAGTCCCCTTCTGCTGGGACGAAAGTTTGTCTAGGATCGATTTCAATCGCCCAGTAATATCAAATCCGGTAGCATCGTCGGGCGTCAAATCCAGTCAACATTCAACCACGAACGGTGCAACCGGACTCGATCTAATTCATCTGCGTTAATCTGTGTTTATCTGCCCTCATCTGCGGTAAAAAAAAGATAATTTCGGAACCGCAGATAACAATGGATTGACGCAGATTCACGCAGAGGTCGAGAATAGAGAGAGGAATAATTCCGATGCTAACAGATTTGATATAACTACAAACTTGTTTATAAAACTTCCCGTCCCAAATAGGGTTGTAAGGCTTCCGGCACTTTTACAGTTCCATCCGGCTGCTGGTAATTCTCCAAAATTGCTGCCATTGTGCGGCCCACAGCTAAACCGGAACCGTTCAGGGCGTGAACGAATTGAGTGCCTTTTTTACCCGCTTCTTTAAAGCGAATATTTGCCCGCCGCGCCTGAAAATCTGCGACGTTGGAACAACTGGAAATCTCGCGGTATTTGCCCGCAGATGGCAGCCACACCTCTAAATCGTAGGTTTTGGCTGCAGCGAAACCTAAATCGCCCGTACACAGTGCGATCGTCCGATAAGGCAATTTCAGCGCCTGCAAAACTCCCTCGGCATCCTGCACTAATTTTTCGTGCTCTGCCTCGGAGGTACTCGGATGCACGAGTTTCACCAATTCAACTTTATTAAATTGGTGCAATCGAATTAATCCCCTCGTATCTTTGCCGTAACTGCCAGCTTCGCGCCGAAAACAAGGAGTATAAGAACAGTGATAAATTGGCAACTGTTCTGCTGTCAAAATTTCACCTCTGTACAAATTGACAACCGGAACTTCGGAAGTAGGAATTAACCACAAATCATCTTGGTCGCACTTGAAACTTTCTTCAGCAAATTTGGGTAATTGACCCGTAGCGGTGAGGGATTCAGTGTTAACTAAAAATGGGGGAATTACTTCTACATAACCAGCTTTTGTGTGGCGATCGAGCATGAATTGAATAATCGCTCTTTCCAGGGCTGCACCAGCTCCGATTAAGGCGACAAAGCGGGGCTGAGAAATTTTTACAGCGCGTTCAAAGTTGAGAATTCCTAACTTTTCCCCTATTTCCCAGTGCGGTAAAATACCGGAATTTTGGGGTATGTATTCGTCTCCCCAGCGCCGGATTTCGACGTTTTCCTCTTCATTTTTGCCGATCGGCGTTGAGGAACTCGGTAAGTTGGGCAGCGGTAGCAATAAAGCTTCTATTTGAGCTTTTAGGTCTTTTTCCTGTGCTTGCAGTTCGTTCGACTCGGTGCCGACTGCGTTGCCTTCTGCCTGCAGTTCCTGAATTTCGGGAGATTCGAGGGGTAAACCCGATTTTCTTTTTTGACCGATGAGTTTGGCAATTTCGTTGCTGCGGGCTTGCAGTTGCGATCGCTTGCCTTCCAACTCCCGCTGCTGTTTGTCTAATTGCAAAATCGGCTCGATTTCATAGTTACCTCCGCGCAGGTTGAGGCTTTCTTGCACGGCTTGCGGGTTTTCTCGGATTAATTTGAGGTCTAGCACAGATTTATTCTAAATCTTAAATTTTAGATCGGCTGGGACAGAACGAGATGATATAGCAGCTTTGTTAATCATTGGCATATTGAATCATAATTTATTCTGACTCAAAATCTTCGTTGGGTGTCACCCATGGAGGGTGACACCCCACAAATGTATGTTATAGTTGCAAATATTAGTAGATGCACCCTGATAATTTTCTACCCCAGCCAGCGATGGTAGGGGTTTTTTGTTGTGTGGCATGGAATTGAAGCCCTGGATGCACTATCAGTCTAAAAAACCCGGTTTCTCGCGATTATCGTCTCAAATGAGGCAATTACGTCAAGAAACTGGGTTTTTGCGTCCTGGACTAGGTTACTAAAATATCTTTCCGCTTAAAAGTTAAAGCCAGTGCGAAGCAACCAAACCCATTGAGTGTCGTTGCGGCTGTCATTCTCAGGATTAACAACGGCCCAAACACCAGGGGTGATCGAAATGTTGTCGTTGACCTGAAAGCGATAGAACGCTTCAATGTGATAGGAAGTATCTCGCTCGCGGCGCACATTACTGCTCGTCACGCGACCTGGCAAACCCACTAAAATCCCCGGTAGGTTGCCTTCACCTCCCACATCTGGGAAACTGATCCCGATCGCTGCATACACAATATCAGCGCGATCGTCGCCGTCAACATTTAACAAAACCACGCCACCTCTACCATCAGAAACGCTGCTAACACCGGAATTTTCTGCATTGGCGCGAGTATAAACGCCCCAACCGTGAACTTGGAAGCGGGGAGCAAGGCGGTAGAATCCTTGTACGGCTACAGAATCGCTGGATGTAGCAATATTGTCCCCAAACGGTCGCGCAGCCAGAAAACTGCCCGTACCGCCTGTGAGGTCGGCTTTACCGCTTGGTGCAAAGGTACGAGAATAGGCTACGCCAATGGCTCCGCGATCGCCCCGGTAGGCAAGCTGAACCAGAGCGTTGTACGAACCGTTGAATAAACCGTTACTTTGCTGCGAGAGATTGGGATTTCCTGCGATATAGCCCACAGTCAGGGTGAGGTTTTTGACGATCGTCCAGTTGACAGCAGCACCCCCACCTCCCCGGCGGTAGAGAGGACTGTATTGTCCGAACTTCGAGGGAATTCCCTCACTATCGCTGGCGATCGTTGGAGGAGTCAGCAAATCGGTAATATCGGAATACCCAACACCTGTCGGGCCCACGGTCAGCGAGAGATTAGAGGTCAGCGGGGTGACATACAATACGTGAGGGACGGTGATTGTGTTGTCAACATTGCCATCAAAGTTCAAGGCCGTCATATTTGTACCCGTCTCATCGGCAATCCTGCCCAAGTTGCCGAATTCCAAACGGGTTCTCAGCATATCGCGACCTGTGAAACTGGTTTCAAAATTTAATCGCCCCCGGTTGGCAAGAATCGTGTTGGTGCGATCGCGCGAATCCCCAACACTGTTACCGGAGGTATCTGTTACCACCACGATAATTTCCGCATTCAGCTTCGTCGTAGTCGAGAACTGATTAGCTTCTAGTTCTGCGGTGCGTGCATCTAGGGTATCGACTCGACCCCGCAACACCGATAATTCAGTGGCAAATTCTGCTTGCAGTTTTTGGACGATCGCTAAATCTTCCCCAGTAATCAGGTTGGTTGTTCCTGCGGCAATTAGTTCGCTGATGCGATCGAGACAGCTATTCAATCCTGCAGCAAATTCGTACCGCGTCAGCGCGCGGTTTCCTCTGTAAGTTCCGTCGGGATAACCGGCAATGCAGCCGTAGCGTTCTACTAGAGATTGCAGCGCCTGAAAAGCCCAGTCAGTCGGTTTTACATCCGAGAGTTGAGAGACAGAATTCACCTGGGCGAACGGGTCTTCTGCCAAGGGATTTAACGGTTCAGGAGCAACTAATCTATCAATTGGTGCAGCAAAACTTGGGGATGATGTTAGTAGAAATACAGCAGGCGATCCCAGGATAAAAGCAGTAATCAGGCGATAAAAATGCGGGATGTGCATAGGAAAAAGCTCCGAATAAGGAACCGATACACCGAATTAGCAATACCTTTACGCTGCGCTTGAACCGGTGCGAACTTTGTCAATCGTCACTGCGATAATTATCACCAGACCTTTGACAACTAACTGCCAGAAGAAAGACACATTCATGAGAGTTAGTCCATTGTTGAGCAGGGCAATAATTAAAGCCCCCAGCAAAGTACCCCAAATAGTGCCAATTCCACCTGTGAAACTCGTTCCTCCCAAAATTACAGCAGCGATCGCATCTAATTCGTAGCCTTGCCCCAACATCCCCGTCGCACTGTAGAGGCGCGAGGCGCTCATAATTCCACCTAAACCAGAAAGCAACCCACTCACGCCATAGACAAATAACAGCACCCGACTCACCTTAATACCTGTCAATCGTGCTGCCCGAATGTTACCTCCCACGGCATAAATATGCCTCCCTAGAACAGTCCGCCGCAAGACAAACCAACTCGCTAAAACTGCGAAAAAAGCGATAATAACTAACCAGGGAATAGGGCCAACATAGCTGTTACCTACCCAAGCAAAATTCAAATTTCTATTGATAACTGTAGTGCCGTTAGCTACTAAATAAGCAACTCCCCGCAAAGCAGTGTAAGAACCAAGGGTTACGATGAACGGAGGCAAACCTAAATAGGCAATTAGCGAGCCGTTAAGCAATCCCAAAAAGACTCCCGCTATTAAGGCAGCGGGTACGGCAAACCAACCGAGACCTGGAACTAAGGAAACCAGCACCCCCACAACTGCCGTCACGCCCAAAATTGACCCGACTGAAAGGTCAATTCCCCCCGTCAAAATCACAAAAGTCATGCCTGTAGCAAGGACAATATTGATCGATGCTTGCCGGATGACATTGATCAAATTTCCTACTGAAAGAAAGTTGGGCGTTACCAGCGAAAAAATGATACAGATGCCAACCAAAATCGGCAGGATACCGGCCACTTGGATAAAATTTCTCCAAGCTTGAGCTTTACTGGCTTTTTGGCGATCGCTTGATTGATTTCTGGTGTTTTTTACTTCTGTTTGACTCATGATTTTTTTACCTCTGTTGCCCCGGTGGCATAAGCCATAATGTTCTCTTGCGTAATTGCTTCCCCAGTCGATCCGCCTACTTCACCGACGAGGCTTCCTGCTCGCATCACTAAGACGCGATCGCTCATTCCGACAATTTCCGGCAACTCGCTGGAAATCATTAAAATACCTACACCCTTGGCTGCCAAATCGCTAATAATTCGATAAATTTCGCTTTTGGCGCCAATGTCCACACCCCGCGTCGGTTCATCTAGCAAAAGTACCTTTGGGTTGATAGCCAACCAACGCGCTAGCAGCAACTTCTGCTGATTCCCCCCAGAAAGATCCATTGCCCTGATGCTCGGGCTTGCAAGGCGAATCTGCAAATTATTAATAGCATCATTGACAATTTTTAACAAAAGATTTGAGTTAATAATGCCAGCCTTTGCTTCTCGATCGAGGACATTCATGGTGATATTTTCACCCGAACTTGCCTCCAAAAATAGTCCGAGAGCCTTGCGATCTTCTGGCACGTAAGCAATTCCGGCTGCCATTGCTTCATTGGGTGTCGAGACATTGAGATGACGGCCTTCCAGTTTTATTTCACCGCTTGTCTTTCGATCGGCACCAAAAATCAGGCGGGCAAGTTCTGTTCTGCCAGCGCCAACTAAACCAGCTAAACCCAGAATTTCGCCCGCATGAAGTTGAAAAGTGGCAGGCTTTACTTTGCGGCCGTCGCTTAAATTTGTTACCTCAAGAACAACAGCACCCGGTGTTATTTGATGCTTGTTTTCGTACAAATCCTGTAAAGAACGACCCACCATCATTTCCACCAAGCGATTGGCAGAAATTTCGTGCTTTTCCAGAGAGCCAATATACCCGCCATCTCGGATGACACTCACGCGATCGGCAAGAGCATAAATCTCTTCCATCCGGTGGCTGATATAAATAATAGCAATGCCCTCATTCCGCAAACGGCGAACCACTTCAAAAAGCTTATCTGTTTCGCGGTCTGAAAGTGCTGCTGTCGGCTCGTCCATCACTAAAATTCTGCTTTTATCTTTGAGCGCCCTAGCTATTTCCACTTGCTGCTGTTCGGCAATTGAAAGTGTGGAAACTCGGTCGCCAGCATCAAAACTTGCATCGAGGTTTTTTAATACCTCAGCGGCCCTACGCCGCATTTCATCTTGGTCTAAAAATGTACCTCCTTTCTTCAGCTCGCTGCCCATAAAAATGTTTTCAGCAACTGTCAGATTGGGGGCGAGATTGAGTTCTTGATAAATAATCGCTATCCCTAAATTTCTGGCTTGACCGGGGTCTGTCATCTTAACAGCTTGACCGTCAATTCTGATTTCGCCTCCATCAGCTATGTAGGCTCCCGCCAGAATTTTCATCAGCGTACTTTTGCCCGCACCGTTTTCCCCCATCAGGGCGTGGACTTCACCTGGGTAAACGGTGATATTTACATCGTGCAACGCTGTAAAACCATGAAAGGTTTTTGTAATACCTTGCATTTCGAGGACGGGCTTAGTTTTAATTGAATTTTGAGTGCTATTTACCATTGTAAATACCGTAAGGAAATCTGCTTGACTATTAAACTTAGATACCCCCTAGCCCCCCTTAAGAAGAGGGGGAGAAGATTCTTCTCAAAGTCCCCCTTCTTAAGGGGGATTTAGGGGTATCTAGACTCGGGGAAAAACGGGATTCCTCAAGGGTTTTAGTCTTAACTTGACACGAAGAAGGTCACTCGCTAGTCCAGCCTTTATGTTGATTAACGTTTTCGCGAGTAATCAGCGCTACTGGAATCAGAATGTTTGGATTGGCTGGCTTGTTTCCTTTCCGAATGTCGTTCCCGACTTCAACTGCCTTGGCTGCCATGCGAAATGGATCTTGAGCTGCTGTAGCCACAAATAAACTGTTGTTCTGCTTGAGCGCATCTAAAGCTTCAGGTGCACCATCAACTCCAACAATAAAGAACTCGCTCCTTTGTGCTTGCTTGGCTGCTAATTCTGCACCAATGGCACAGGGGTCATTAATTGCAAAAACAGCATCAATTTTTGGGAAGGAAGTAAGCAAATCGCTCATCACTCTTAACCCGCCATCGCGACTACCTTCTGCGTTCTGATCTTTGGAAAGAACTTTGAGATCGGGATATTTGGAGAAGACACTTTGGCACCCCTGAACTCGCTCGACGACTGAAGCGACGGGAGGCCCGTTGATAATCACAACGCTGCCTTTTCCTTTCAAGCGATCGGCTATATATTGACAGCTTACTTCGCCAGCTTGCACGTTATTGGAAGTAACTGTGGCATCCACGCCTCCCTCGGCGGCGGTATCAACTGCAATTATCGGAATTCCGGCTTGCTTGGCTTTTTCGACAGCGGGGGCAATGCCTTTGGTGTCAGCAGCATTGAGTACAATCATGCTGACATTAGAGGCAATAAAGTTTTCGATTTGATTAAATTGCTGATTTAAATCGTCGCCGCTGGAAACGAGAGTTGTCCTCACGTTTGCACCGCCTATTTTCTTGGCTTCGGCCTCAGCGCCCTTGCCAACTTGTACGAAGAATGGATTACCGAGGTCGCGGACTGCTACAGCAACTGATGAAAGTTCGGAGTTGCTGGTTTGTATGCTGTTTTGAGCGTTCCGGGAAGCCGCTGTGCAACTTGCCAGAGTGCTGCTGAGTAGACTAAAAAGACTGAGTGCGATGGTTACTCGTTTCACCTCAAACTCCAATGAATTCTCTTTTGGAAAGAGTCACTTGTACATATGAAGTTGCCAACCTAACATTAGCTTTTGTCAGGTTTAAGCTCGAATACCTAATGTTGTAGGTGAGCGGCTTTTCTGCGTACATAATTGTACGGAACCTAGTTTTTTCTGCTCGTAAAACTTTCTCTATCGGCTCGTTAGACTGCTTTTACAAACGGAAAGGATATGAATATTCAATCTCTCTTCTGGCTGCCCAAACAATCAACAATCTGGATTTTTTTCAATGCTTTATGAGCATTATTTTATTTCACTTTTTGAGAAAATTTTATGAGAATATTTTTGACCAAATATTTCAGAAACTGCTTTTAAAAGCTGGCAGAGTCATATTCAATTTAACTCTCTATCTTGGCTGATGATAACAGTTAAACACAGGAGCGATATCTATCTTTAGATATACAATACTTTTACCAAAAAGTAAAGATGCGATCGCCTCGATCGGCATCGGTCTGCTGATCCGCAGTCTGGTCGGACGCGCAGTACCAACTCAATAAATCTTAATTTTTGTTTGGTGCATAATTTTGTAAAAAATCATTAAGTTTACAGTAAATTACGGTAGATTATAGTAAACTTCAACCACAGCCTCGCACTCACCCATGCAGCTAGTTAAAAAGCCCTAATAAAAAAGCAGATCGTCGCTCAAAACCAACGGTGAGATTAAGCGAGTCAAATATTTGCCTGTAAAACCTGCAACTACAGTCATCTTGACATGGTTTAAAAGCTCTGGATAATGGCGATCGCCCTTTTTTGAAAAGTTACTCTACAGCAATAATTGTCTGCGCTGTCAATGCCTAAACCAGAGATGCGATCGACAAATCACCTATTCTGTTTCCTAGAAATATTTGCCAGCGAAGGCGGCATTCAATCCTACGTTCAAGACATTTTGAAAGCTTACCTGTCCATAACCGCAGGGACAAACTCAGCGCCGCAAGCTGAAGTTTTGCTGTTGCGAGATTCCCCAGACTGCAACAATCCTTACGAGTCAAAAAATCTGAAATTTTATTACCTCAAAACCGAGAATCCCTGGTTTGGTCGTCTTAAGTTTGCTACAGTATTACTAACTCGCTTGCTGCAAAAACGACCGCAGCGGGTTTTTTGCGGTCACATCAAACTCGCACCGCTAATTCAAATTCTCTGCCAACCCTTGGGAATTCCCTACACAATTTTAACTTACGGCAAGGAAGTTTGGGAAACGCTTCCGCCCAAATATCAAACAGCAATGAGTAAAGCTGACAGTATTTGGACTATTAGCAGGTACACGCGCGATCGCACTTGCGAAATTAACCAATTAAATCCCGAAAAATTCCACATAGTGCCTTGTACGGTAGATGAAAATATATTTACGACTGGGCCGAAGCCACAGAATTTATTAGAGCAGTACAATTTGGTTGGTGCTAAAATATTGATGACCGTGGCCAGATTGCGATCGACGGATATTTACAAAGGGGTCGATGTCACAATTCAAGCTTTGCCGCAAATAGCCCAAACTTTTCCGACTGTGAAATACTTAGTTATTGGCAGAGGAGACGATCAATCGAGATTAGTCAAACTTGCTGATGATTTGGGAGTTACCGAAAGAGTAATATTTGCGGGTTTTGTAACGACAGATAATTTAGGATCACATTACCAGTTGGCCGATGCTTATGTAATGCCCTCCCAGGAAGGCTTCGGTATAGTTTATTTGGAAGCGCTGGCTTGCGGAGTACCCGTACTCGCGGGAGACGCGGACGGGTCAGCAGATCCGCTGCAAGATGGTAAACTGGGATGGCGAGTTCCCCACCGAGATTCAGCAGCAGTAGCGCTTGCTTGTGTGGAAATGCTGCGAGGAGAGGATAAAAGGTGCGATCGCCACTGGTTGAGGGAACAAACCCTGGCAAGATTTAGTTTTGAATCCCTTTGTCAATCCTTACAAGGAATTTTTCAACCCTCTGACTCAGATAAACTTATGCCGTAGAGAGCGGTTTCTGGGTGTACAATGGGAAAATTAACTCGATCGACCGCCTGAATTTCTGAGTAGGATAGAGTTATGCCTACCTGCAAAGACACCAAAGGAGACCACAGTGAACCAAGGCACCCCCAAAATATCTTTCAAGCTACCCCGTATTAGCAATTGGTTGATACTGCTGGGCATCGCGTATTTGTTGGTGTCTATTGGTTTGGGGTGGATAGTTAAATCAGTGTTGATTTTAGTAGCTTTTTTGTTGTTGACGCCTGTGGTCGCATTTTTCGCGCTTCAGTGGTGGCTGAAACGCAATTTAATTGAGGACAATTGTCCCGTTTGTCAATACGAATTTACAGCTTTAAATCAAACTCAGTTTCAGTGTGCCAACTGTGGCGAACCTCTGAAAATAGAGGAAGGTCATTTTAGTCGCTTGACACCGCCCGGTACGATCGATGTTACCGCAGTTGAAGTATCATCGGTTCAACAGTTGGAAGATTAATTAGAAAGCATAGGGCATTGGGCATTAGTTGGTTGTTATTGGTTATTTGTTACTTGTTACCTGTTATTTTTTATTTGTTACTTGTTACTTGTTGGTTCTCATAACCAATGCCCTATGCGCGATGCCCTATTTCCCAAATTACTTTTCCAAGCGCACAGCATACCACTGTAAAAATTTTCCAGCCCCGACATCTAATTCACAATAAGTATCAATCAAATACTTGGCTTGAGCTTCCACGCCAGATATTTTATCAACGTCCTGCGGCAAATCTTCGTGTTCCTCTGTTAACACGGCTTTCAGCTTTTCTAACAGTTCCGCCGCAGTCAAAAACTGCTCTGACTGGTTTGTTTCTAACACCACAAAGGTGTCTTCGTCATACAGTGACATAGTTTCAATGGTTGAGGTTAATTATTTCTAAAGTTTCGTACACTTAAGCGATCGAAAGTATAAACTCTTAATTACAATTTTTCAGCCCCGGGTCGATCGTGTTACAATTAAGCACCATCAGAATTCCTAGCGGATTACCGTTATTAACTTAGTTGTTAACCGAGTTGTCAACAGATCCGACACAGCATTTCTGAGGAGATTTGTCAAGTGCAAATTTGTCAAGTGTCAAATTGTCAAGAAATATTCGATCGGCTGTATCTAATTATAACTGGCACTATACATTCCCATGATCACATCTTCCACTTCAACCCCTGTTGCGCGCAAACCATCTAAATCAGAAGGTCTTAAAGAACGCAGCAACTATTTACGAGAACCCGTTGCGACTGAACTGTTACAAGAAACTACCCACTTCACCGAAGACGGGATTCAGATTCTCAAATTTCACGGCTCGTACCAGCAAGACAACCGCGACAATCGAGTTAAAGGACAAGAAAAAGACTATCAGTTCATGCTCCGCACCCGCAATCCCGGCGGGTTCACTCCGCCGCAATTATACTTAGCCTTAGACAAGCTATCTGAAGAATACGGCAACCACACGATCCGCGTTACAACGCGCCAAGGTTTCCAACTGCACGGCGTGTTGAAAAAAAATCTTAAAGCAGTGTTTTCCTCAATTATTAAAAATATGGGGTCAACCTTGGGAGCTTGCGGCGACTTGAACCGCAACGTCATGGCACCGCCAGCACCGTACAAAAATCGCCCAGAATACAAGTATGCGCTCCAATACGCCAATAATGTAGCGGATTTGCTGACTCCGCAAACGGGGGCTTATTACGAAATTTGGCTGGATGGGGAAAAGGCTGTTTCGGCGGAAGAAGACCCCGCAGTGAAAGCTGCCAGACAGTCCAACCGCAACGGCACAACATTTGACGACAAAGAAGAACCGATTTACGGGCAGCATTATATGCCGCGCAAGTTCAAGTGTTCCGTTACCGTGCCGGGAGACAATTCAATTGACTTGTACTCTCAGGATTTGAGCTTGGTGGTAATTACCAATAAAGCTGGCGAGTTGCAAGGTTTTGACGTGTTTGCTGGTGGTGGTTTGGGCCGCACTCACAACAAAGAAGAGACTTTTGCGCGGGTTGCGGATGAGATTTGCTATGTTGCCAAGGATGATGTTTACGATTTGGTCAAGGCAATTGTAGCAACCCAAAGAGATTACGGCGATCGCACAGACAGACGGCACGCGCGGCTGAAGTACCTGATTAACGACAAAGGCGTACAGTGGTTCCGCGAAAAAGTAGCAGAATATTTTGGCAAACCCCTAGAAGCGTTTAAACCGCTGCCTGAATGGAAGTATTTTGATTTCTTGGGCTGGAATGACCAAGGAGACGGAAAGCTGTTTGTCGGCATTTCTGTGGATAATGGCCGGATTAAGGATGAAGGTTCATTTCAGCTAAAAACAGCTTTGCGGGAAATTGTGCAGAAGTACAACTTGCCGATATTGGCGACGCCACACCAAAACGTGCTGATTTACGATATTTCGCCGGATATTAAAGAAGAAATTCAGGGAATACTCGATCGATGTGGCATTCAGCCGGAAACTGCGATCGACCCCTTGGTGCGCTATGGGATGGCGTGTCCAGCAATGCCGACTTGCGGGTTAGCGATTACCGAATCTGAGCGCGTGATGCCGAGCATTTTAGAGCGGATTCGGGCGCTTTTAACCAAAGTTGGCTTGCAAGACGAGCATTTGGTGGTGCGGATGACTGGTTGCCCAAATGGATGCGCCCGCCCTTATATGGCAGAATTGGGGTTTGTCGGGAGTTCGCCGGAATCCTACCAGATTTGGCTGGGCGGTTCTCCCGAACAAACGCGGCTAGCAAAACCAATTGAGGAAAAGCTGCACGTCAAGGATTTTGAAGCTTTTCTGGAGCCGATTTTTGTTTATTTCAAGCAAAAACGGCAACTGAGCGAGAGTTTTGGCAATTTTTGCGATCGCGTCGGGTTAGAATCTATCCGTCAATTTGTAACCAACTACCAATCTGCTGACTCGATGACAACTGAGATAAATGAATTAGAAGTTACGTCTAGTAACGATGACGGAAACGAGACTGCCACTGCTAGCGGTGGCAAAGTCCGCCGTCGAATTAGCGTCCGCGATGAAATCTACAACGAGCTCAAGGAAGAAGCAGCCCGTCAGGGCAAGCCGATTACACAGCTAGCTACAGAAGCGATTTCCACTTATTTAAAGAAGATTAAGGAGGAAGCATAAGCCGATTTGAAATTTTCGATTTTTGCTAGCATCAAATAAAACTCACGCAAAAATAATATAAAGGCAGAGCATTTGCAGAAAAAAACTTGGATTTTTAACATAAATCTGGTTGTAAATGCTTTGCCTTTATTATTTATTAGCCCTTGAAACCCCGTCTGCCTATGTCCTCTCTTTCTCTCTTTCTCTGCGTTCTCTGCGTTCTCTGCGGTTAAATAAAAAAATCTCTAATAGAAAACGAACAATCCCAAATTCAATGCCTCAATTACAAAGATTAGCAATTACAGCAGCTCAAATTTGCGAGCGCAAAATCGACCTAACTAGAGAACAGCAACATTATTTAAATCGAGTGCTACGTTTGCAAGCGGGCGATCGATTTATTGCGATGGACGGACGGGGACATTGGTGGTTAGCAGTCCTAGAAGTACGGGAAACCGGGTTATTTGCCTCCATAGCAGAGGAAATTGCTGTTAACAGGGAGCTACCCGTGGAAGTTACTTTGATGGCGGCATTGCCCAAGGGAAACGGCTTTGACGAGGTTGTGAGACAGGCGACGGAGTTGGGTGTGGCAAGTATTGTGCCGGTAACGAGCGATCGAACTTTGCTCAAACCAAGTGATCAAAAAGTTGAGCGGTGGAGAAGAATTGCTGCGGAGGCGGCGGAACAGTCGGAACGGCAAATTGTGCCGACCATTTTAGAGCCTGTTTCGCTTGATGTTGCTGTCAAAGATTGCGGTCAAAAATATCGATATATTTGTGTGGCTCGCGGGGACAATCGGCATTTGTGGGATTGTTTGATTGGTAGTTTCGATCCCCCCTTTGTAGGGGCGGTGCCCCCGTGCCCGCCCCCGACTGGGGGAGAATCGATTGTGATTGCTGTTGGGCCGGAGGGTGGATGGACTGAGGCTGAGGTGAAAAGAGCGATCGAATTTGGTTTTGAAGCTGTTTCTTTGGGTAGTAGAATTCTCAGGGCTGTGACTGCGCCGATAGCTGCTTTATCGTTGGTGGGCGCTGCTTTTGAGAAGTGTTAATATCCACACAAAAGTACCGAGACTTGCTGGGTTTGGCGATCGCAGCTAAAATGTAAATAGATAAGTATCAGAGAAGTAATATGTTACAGTCAGTAGAGGGGATATACCGAAATGGCAAAATTGAGTTATTGGAAATGCCCGCCAACATAGAAGAAGCGCAAGTTATTGTTACTTTTATGCCACAAGGAGGGTTAGTAAACTTGCAATCTCGCGGTATCAACCAGGAACAAGCAGCAGATTTACGGGTTCGGTTAAGTAGATTTGCTCCTGATTGGGAACTACCGGAGATGGATGCTTACGATGCCTTATAGTCGCGGTGATGTGGTTTTGGTTTTGTTCCCCAGCTCGAATTTGCGTACTGCGAAACGCCGTCCAGCTTTGATAGTTCAAGCTAATAATCTGGGGACTGGTTTAGGGCAAACAATTACGGCAATGATTACTAGCAACTTAGCCCGTTCAGGACACCAAAGCCGGGTTTTTGTTTCCCTGCAACACCGGAAGGGCAGCAAACGGGATTGCTAGCTGACTCGGTAATTATGACAGACAATCTTGTGACGCTTCTAGAAGTTGAAATCGATCGCAAAATTGGTACTTGGTCAGATATGGCAGCAGTGGACGCAGCACTCAAGCACACTTTGGGAATCTGATAAAAAAAGGCGTTTTAATTCAGTAAATATAAAAAAATACTTAAATTAATCAAATCAACTCTGTCTGGTGTTAAGAGGAATTATCAGATAAATGAGTTGACGAGTCATGAAAATAGAGTTGAGAAAAGGTCGATCGCCCTTTTGGTCGATTCCCTACGGGATAGCTTCGCTTCACACGCTTTTGGCAATTTTCGGTACACAATCAGTTTCTGCACAATCTCCGATTTTTCCCATTGCTCAACAGATTAATTGCGATCGCCCGCAAGGAGATGCACAAGTCAGAACTTGTATTCGGTTGAATTACGAAGCCTCGGATAAACGACTAAACGAGGTTTACAAACAACTAATTTCCCAATTGAGTGGCGAAGAGCGATCGCTACTTTCCGAAGCACAATTAGGGTGGATTAAGTTAAGAGATAAAACCTGTGAATTTGAAGTTTATAAAAATCGGGGCGGTACGGGTTATGGAGGTTTCCTCAGTGAATGTTTGGCTCGCATGACTAAACAGCGCACTGCGGAATTAGAAAACTATTTAAAACAAAGATAAAATAGTAAGTACACCGTACAACACCTGACAATAATAAAGATAAACAAGTATTTATGAAAAGCCGATCGCCCTTCACCCTCACCCTCACCATCATCTCAGCAATTGTAACCACCATCGTCCCAGCAGTTTTCGCCCAGCGACAGCCATCAGCCAACGAAATATACATCGATAAAAATTGCCAGCGCAATCAGCAACTACCGCAACTTGAAAGATTCACTATTTTTAGCAGAAACGAATTTACAACTAACGGTCAAAACTACTGGTTCTACGCCGCCCGCTATCTAGACGGAGCCGTGCTTTTCTGTACCTCAAAACCCAACTTCAACCAACCTAAACCTCTAACTGCAAAACAAATACAATCCCAATTTATTGACAAAATAGTCCCAGACCCCAACAACAAAACAGCCTTTATCATCGCAGTCCGAGAAGGAAATGGCTCCGAAGCACCCGTGACCAATTACGGCTTAGAATTGAGCAATGTCGATCGCCCAAAACTCACCTCCCTTTCCATCCTACAGCAGCGGGGAACCCTAAAAGACGGCGACCCCAGCGAACACACATTTCAAGGACGGGCCGGTCAATCTATTACGATCGACCTCAAAAGCAGAGCATTCGACCACAACATAGCACTGTTGGACACCAGCGGCAAAAATATTGCCCAAACACCAGGCAACTCCCAGAATCTCCGAGAGTCTCAAATCATCGTAAAATTACCTAGTAACGGCACTTATAAAATAGTTGTTAAAGGAGGCGATCGCACAAGCAAAGGTTCCTACAGCTTAAGCATTAATTCCAACCACTTATAACTAAATCTAAACCAACCGCTAGGCAAACTCGAAAACAGGTGTTTCAATCACCCTAATAGGCTTTCTATCTTCCCAAATCATCTTCTGCAACTGTTCCACAGTTTCAGGTGAAAAAAATCGCTCTCCCGTTTCCAAACACACTCTAGCAGGAACATTTTCAATAATAATAAACTTACCATTGATTTCAAGGGTATAATTTACTTTTTGTTCCACCATTGTTTCTTGCCAAATATCATTGTTCATTTTGATTTATCCTTAACTTAAAATCAATCCAAATTTTCGGATCTGGTTCGTATAAAGTAATGATTTTTACCAAAGGACTAGATGGATAACTGCACTGAACGTGCAGAGGTCTATTGGCAAGGGTGAAGCCGAAAATCAAACAGCTTGGGCCATATTTGTCATCGGGATACTCTTCGATAACTTCACCAGCCATTATTGCTTCCCGGAGTTCTTGTACTCTGATACGGCGAACTATGCTTTGGTTTACTGCGTGTTGTGAAAGCTCAAAATCATTTTTGACAATTTTGACACGTATTTTTTCAATGATTGTCATAGTTTCATATCGTATCTATAAGTTAACACAACAGCAAAAATTGTTAACCAGTGGCGGAACCAACCAAACATCAGCCAAGATAGAAACAACGCCATTTCCGCAACCGCCATGACAGACATCAACCAAATAGCCGCAGCCCTTGAGGGTAAAGACTACAAACAAGCTGCCCAACTCATCAAACAACTACAAAAAGAATCTCCCGAAAATCCGTGGGTACAATACTATATTGCCCGCTACTACGAACTCACCAACAATCTCGAAAAAGCCCAAACAAGCTACAAACAAATACTCCGCGACATCACCAACCCCAAAATCCTCTCCCAGACCCGCCAAGCTATTCAACGGATTGAAACCGCCCAACAAAACCTCCGCCAACAAGCCATAGAAACCGCCAAAAACGACCCTAGCAACCTCGAACCCGGACTCCTCATCCTCGAACCCGTGAGTCCCGAAAACAAAGCCGCAGCCGTACAAAATATCAGCAGAATCTTTAAAATCGACGCCTACACAACCCGGATGCAAATCCAAAGCCGCGGCTGGAGACTCTACAAAACTGGCCCCATCGCCGAACTCCGAATTTACGGTCAAGAACTCCTCAAAGTCGGCATTCCCGTATTTTGGGCAAGCCTAAGCGATATTCAAAAAATCCAAATCTTCCGAGTGCAACACTTCCAGTCTCTTTCTTCCCCAGCCGTTGTTTGTAAAGATAAACTCGATCGACTCGGTGCGATCGAATTTAGCTGGTCAGAAGTTACCCAAAGAGTAGAAGGCCTGTTGCCGATGTTCATCGAAGTCATGGACTACTCCCCCAACCGAAGAAAGGAGCAATTTCGCCACAGAGAAATCAGGCAAGATTACGCTCAAATCTGTGACTTGCACATTCCCAGCAGAAACTGCATTCTGCGAATTTGCGACCAAAGTTACGAATTTCAACAAGGAGTTGACTTCACCAAAGCTTCAGCCGAACTCCCCACTTCACCCAATCATAAAAACAAAACATCGAGAGTCAAAAACTCTCAACAAATTCCTCAAAGTACCACCCGAATTAACTGGAATCACTTATTGGAAATATTCGATCGCCAGATTGACGTTACAGTTTGGTCAGAATTTACGCCCTTTGCCGAGACAGTGCTCGATTACACTAATATGTTGAGCAAGATCGAATCTCATATAGAAGTCGAGCGCAAATCCGAAACTCCTTGGGACTCAGCTTTTCAGCTATACAGCGGATTAGCTTTCCTCAGAAACCAAGAAAATAGGGAATAGAACAAATAGTTAAAATTAAAAATGAGGAATCCCATTTTTAATTTGTTAACGTCAGCATTGGGAATTATCCAATGCCCAATTCCCTATTATCAATTCCCAATTTCCTACTTCGTTTTCACCTGACGAGCCATTTCCCGGAAATTGTTCATGCTGGGGCCAGGGCCACGACGAGTTGCATTTGATGTCGGCATTAAATTATTAGGAGCAAAAGTCCGATTCGGTTCAGCTTGACTCGGCACTTTGCCGTTAGTTGCTGCAACTGCAGGTACTTTTGCGGGTTCCGCAGTATTAGCAGGAACGCTAGCAACTGGTTCCTTTTCTTTCTGAGACTTTTTCTCTACCTTAGCCTTTTTAGCTGGTTCAGACTTCTCAGACTTAACAGACTTTTCAGACTCAACTTTTGCCGGTGCGATCGCAACAGGCTCAGCCTTCGCAGGGGCAACTTTTGCTGGTTCCTTTGCTCCCGATTCGCCCAAATCTAGGAAATATTCAGACTTTTTCAAGCCCAACAGTCTGCCGAAAAAGCCGAAAATACCGCCGAAGAAATTTTTGATAAAACCAAACATTAGACTTACTCCTTTTGTTCTTTTAGAGAAATTTGTACAAGCTTGTCAACAAAGTTAGATTACGAGGTAAGGCAACTTTAGTCTACATTTCTTAATCAAAATTTACATTTTGCTGTATCTAAGCTAGCTCATCAAAGCAACTTTTAGGTATAAATACCAGGCTGCTTTGCACTTATTTACAAGTATCTCAGAATTTTTTACCGATTCCCACTAATTGCCGATCGTACCTCGATCCGATTCCCTAGCTGTCCTAGTAGGGGTAAAACTCCCTAGGGGAGTGATTTATGCTGTAATTAGCAAGCAATTTTCTTTTCAAATGAACAGTTCGCTCGATCGCAATCCCGTCATCCTCATACACGGCATCTGGGACACAAAGATGATTTTCAGCAAAATGTCCGCCCGCCTCACCGAACTCGGATGGTCAGTCCACAGCCTCAACCTCACCCCCAACGACGGCAGCCTCGGGCTCGACTTACTGGCAAAGCAACTCGCAGACTACATCTCTGAAACCTTCGAGCCAGAACAATCTTTAGACATAGTAGGCTACAGCATGGGCGGCATCGTCAGCCGCTACTACGTCCAGCGACTCGGAGGAATCAACCGAGTACAGCGTTTCATCACCCTATCTTCCCCCCACCACGGCACCCTCACCGCCTATTCCCTACGCCTACCAGGATACCTGGATATGCGCCCCGATAGTGGCTTGCTGCGCGATTTAAATCAAGATGTGACAATGCTCAAACGCATAAACTTTACATCAATGTGGACGCCATTTGACATAATGATTGTACCGGCAAACAGCTCCCAAATGCCAGTAGGTAAAGAAGTTAAAGTCAACGTTTTGCTGCACCGCCAAATGGTGACCGAGCCCCTAAGTATTAACGCAATAGTTGAAGAACTCAAAGCACCTATTGAAAATACAATTCCCACTTAAAAATGAATAGCAATTTCAGCCGCAACCCAGTCTTGCTGATTCACGGAATCTTCAGAAAATCGGGAATTTTTCACAAAATGTCTGCCTACCTGACCCAACAGGGATGGTCAGTCTACACCCTCAATCTCTCGCCCCATTGGGGCAACGCCAGCATAGACGAATTAGCCCAACAAATAGCAGATTATATAGACAAAACCTTTGCGCCAGAACAGCATCTAGATATAGTAGGATTGAGCATGGGCGGTTTAGTAACTCGCTACTACCTGCAAAGGTTAGGCGGCATTAACCGAGTGCAGCGCTTTATTGCCATATCTTCTCCTCACAGCGGTACTTGGATGGCTTACACTCTCTGGGGAAAAGGCTGCATCCAAATGCGTCCTGGCAGTGCTTTTCTGGAAGATTTAAATCGAGATGCTGCCTTGTTGGAAAAGCTCAATTTTACTTCGATTTGGACAGATTGGGATTTCATCATCGTACCCGCTTCTAGTTCCCAAATATCTGCTGCCAAAGAAGTAAAATTGTCTGTTTTCGCCCATGCCATGATGGCGAGGCATTCAAGCAGTTTAAAAGCGGTGGCTGAAGCACTTTCCGAACCATTGAAAGTTCATGATTAACCGTTTTATTCATTCTTGTATAATGTCAAATTTTGTAGGGGCAGGTTTCACCTACAGTAATTGCCTAAAACCAACAATTTCCTAAACCCGCCCCCACAGGCGGCAAATCGCTACCGGACTAAATATCAAACAGCATCGCCAACTTCAGCGTATTCGCTGCGACCAAAAATTGCTTCAGCTTCACAATAATACTTGAACTCAAGTATATTGTGGAAAGGGTCTTCTAAGAAGAAAGTACGGTGTTCTGTAGGCAAACCAACAAATCGCCGTCTCGGTTCTTGATAGAAATTTAAGTTATTTTGCTGGGCTTTTTCTAGCAACGCTTCCCAGTCAGCTTCGGAAGTAAAAATTAACCCAAAATGCCGGGGATAAATGCCTAGCTGAGGCGTCAAAGGTTCGCGGCTGACGTGGGCGACTATTTGATGACCACACAGACCCATAATCGCAGAATTAGGCGATTCGCGACCTAGTTCGCAGCCGAGCCCGTCTACATAGAACGCTTTTGTTTGGGCAATATCGGTCACGGGGAAGGCAAGATGAAATAAAACTTGGTTCATGGAGGTACTAAATGCAGAATTCAGAATTGTTCTTTAATTATTTATCTTGGTCTAATCCTTGGTTGGTGGCGATCGCCCTAAATACAGTTTTACTCGCGATCGCCACCATTGCTCCTAAAAAATTGCTCACTCCCGCTGGCCAATTTCACGGCTGGGTATTGGGCGTCCTCATCTGGGGCTGTTTGGGATGGCAAGGCTATGCTGTGGTGATGTTTTACTTTCTTGTCGGATCGGGAGTTACCCGCATCGGCAAAGCGCAAAAAGAAGCAGAAGGCATAGCCGAAAAGCGTTCAGGCGCACGAGGCCCTGAAAATGTCTGGGGTTCTGCTTTAACCGCTACTCTTTGTGCTGTGGGAGTTTTGGCATTATCTATTTTAGGCAATACAGACAAGATGCCTGTGCCGCAAGATGCTATTTCCCTGTTATTGCTGGGTTACGCGGCGAGTTTTTGCACCAAACTTTCCGATACCAGCGCCAGCGAAATCGGCAAAGCTTACGGGAAGCGGACTTTTTTGATTACCAGCTTGCAGCCTGTGCCTAGAGGTACGGAAGGGGCCGTAAGTTTGGAAGGAACGATCGCGGGTATTGTCGGTTCAATTCTGATTGCGCTGTTGAGTTGGGCCGTCGGTTTAATTGATTTGACAGGAATTGTTTTTTGTGTTATTGCAGCTTTTATTGCCACGAACATTGAGAGCGTGATTGGGGCGACGGTGCAATCAAAGTTTGAGTGGCTGACGAACGAGGTGGTAAATTTTTTTAATACGCTCATAGGAGCGATCGCAGCGATTATTTTAGCGGCGACCTGGAGAGCTTTTTTAGCTTAGTTAATCTTGGACGCATTCTCGACCCAATCAACCTGGTTTTTTACGATAATTCAAACGATTAACGCAGTATTTTTGCAAAAAAAGCCTGTTGCGCCGTCTAGGGCTATTAGCTATTAATCATTAGTCATTAGTCTCAAGCAATCAACTCATGACTAATGATTAATAGTTAATCAAACTAAGCGTCGTCTTGCGGCCCAAAAACCATTTGTAAAATCATCGTCGGTTCGCCCCGCTTGTGATAGCGATCGGCCCAATTGCGAATAATTTCATCTAATTCCTCAAGGGCTTGGTCGAGCCGTTCCGGCGGAATATCCAAAGTCTCCATAATTCGCATCACCTTCGGTTGTTTTTCCGCCCAATCCTTCATCAGCCGGAAATATCTAGCCGTATCCTCAACCATAGTAAATGTCCGCTCTTCCTGCTCTGCGGGAGAGTAAGTAGCGCGGGTGAGGGCATAAAACGGCATTCCCCAAGGAGAATCAATGCGAGTCACTGTCCCAGAATAGATCAAGCGCCGCTTAATGTGTTCTGCTAGAGCTTCGCTCAAAGGCATTCGCCTTTCTGGAGACATATCTTCTTGCGATCGCCTGTGCAGAAACTCGATCAACTCCATAAACTGAAAAGAATTGATCAGTTGAGCGTCTGGCGGATTCGGAGGAATCTTGCCTTCGAGATATTTTTTTTCATCTACAGTCAAATTGTTTCCCGGAATGCGAGGGCGTCCCGGCATCCAACCATACTGTTCCAGCCAGACATAAGGAAACTGAATCAAATACCTAGGTTCTTGCGAACCCAACATTTTCAGCAGTTTTCCCTGAGTCAGAGCTTCCCGGACTTCTTCAACAATCACCTTCACTCGTTTAGGCTCAATGTGATGCAAGTGTCCGGTCATCCGCAGGTTGTTGTCCTGCTCCATATAAGTCATATAAATGGCACACTTAGCCGCCGTTGCGGCCGCGTCTAGAAACGCCCCGTGCCTGTGCCCACTGGTTCTCATGGCGCTAAACGCCAGATATAGCATGATCTGATCCATTGCACTAGGGCTGAGGCTTTTGACCAGATCCAAAGAGTCATTTTTCATCACTATCCCCGAAATAGCCAAATTAGGAGGCATTTTGTCATCCTCCATTAAATTATTGCGAGAGCGCCGAATCAAGCATAGCCGACTGTCGCCGGAAAGCTTGCCAGCTACCCTAATATTCAGGTTAGTTAATTTCCCTGAGGTAACAGGGGCATGGGCTTAAAGGCTATCCACACCGCATAAGTGGTTCTTATTGGTGGCCAATTTAAGTAGATTGCTGCACCCTCTGCGCTGACAGTTTACCTATATATAAGTTAGTTATCGCAAGTTAATTATAGTGCAGCGGTTGAAAATTAAACCCTACCTGTGGGGGGGAGAAGGTAAATAACTGTTGCGCTCCCAGGAATTTGAGGCGACTCCGAGCCCCTAATTCTTGAAGAGTCATGGATGCCGAAACCCGGTTCGATCAAATAAAATAAGGGTGTTGCATAATTGCGGGAAGATTTTGATGGTTTTGTGGGATGGGATCTCGTAGCCCGTCCGCTGTATTTTCACAGCAGGCGGGACACCCTACAAGCATCCTCCTCAAATTGTGTAACGCCAAAATAAGGCGTGGAAGACGGGGGATATCGGTTGAAAAACCCAGATTATCCCAGGTCTGTGGGTAATTCCTGTTTAATTGAAGCGTTTTCAAAACAAAACCGCCACATACTAGAATCTATCTCTAGGTAGATGGCGGTTCCCCGTTTATATGCTATCATTTATCACAAAAAAATAATCTCTTCAGAACTGTCCACAAAAAGTGAAGTTGTCGCTTAAGCTGAAAAACTAGAATCCCAGAAAATCCGATCGAGCGATCGAATGAACTGCCCGAAGCAACTCAGTTGTGGTTATCACTTGCGTCCAGTGCGATTAGAAATCTTGTAGCGGATGAGTGTAAACATTAGGCTCAGTAAAATGCCTGCGTCCGCCGCCCCTCTGAGGAGGGCGATTGCCCTTTTGTTGAGTTTGGGCTGACAACATATATTGGGCGGTGGCAGTTTCGAGCATGGGGAGTGAAGATTCAAAAGCTTGAGCGGCGCTGGCACTCAAGGTAATGCCCAACAGGCTCAGTAAAGCAATTGCAGTGTAGGTTTTCATGGGTAGTATTCGTCCTGTCAGTATCTATTTAGAGATACGACATTACCCAGGCTGATCAGGATGAATTTCCCTGAAATTATCAAACTCTAGAATCAGCAATCAGGAATCACGAATCAGAAGGAAAAAAGAAGAAGGAATCAGGCTTTAGTTAAGCTATCGCGCCTTTAAATTGTATCCTAAAATCCTTGTATAAAAAGCGGATAATTATCTTTCCCTCTCCCTTTCTCACCCTCTTCCCCTCCCGAAGCAACAGACACTATGCGTAGCATCTGATCTATGAGAGCAGTCAGAAGTCGATGTAAAAGAGAATAAATAAAATCTCTGGATTCACTAATAAAAAAATTCCTAATTGCACTACCCAGACGGTTGCAATAATATACAAAACCGCCACATACGAGATTCAATCTCTCGATAGATGGCGGTTTAAGGTTTATATGCTATCATCACTCACATAAAAGAAGAGCCTAATGACTGTAAACAAGAAATGCAGTTGCCTTGGAAACCTGAAAAACTAGCATCCCCGGAAATCAGATTGAGCGCTCGACACGGGCTGCTGAAACTAACTCAATAACGGAAATCGCTTTCGTCCAATGTCATTAAAATGCTTGTAGTTGATGAGTGTAAAGATTAGACTCCATGAACTCTCGGCGTCCGCTGCCTCTTTCTGGAGAACGATCGCCCCTTTGTTCGGTTTGGGCGGATAAAATGTATGAAGCGGTGGCAACTTCGAGCAGTCCGACGAGGGATTCAAAGGCTCGAACGACAGTGGCGCTCAAAGTAACGCCCAAAAGACTGTGTAAAGCAATTGGTGTGTAAGTTTGCATGGGGTTAGTATCCGTGTCATTGTCTATTAACTGATACGGACTCTCCCCGATCGATCAGGATAAATTTCTGTGAAATTTTCGGATCTCTGCAAAAAACCTTACCTCTTCAATTCTACTGATTCCGCCAGCAGCCAAGCACCTGCCGAATTCAGCCTACCCCATACTGTCAGAGGCTTTTCGGTTTCGCAATTCTGTAAAAATCGGTCGGTTTCCGAGTCCAAAGTCACGAGTTGCCAAGTTTGACCGGTTAAGGATGCGGGGCTTGTCAGCGTTAGTGTCCAGTCTTGTTCGCCGAGGCGACGGAAAATGCCAGAAAATGGGCTGTGGGTATTTGCTGTTTGACTGCTTTGTTTCTCTCCTGACTCCTGACATTCGCCGCTGGCGGGATATGCTTCAGGTCGATCGAGATAATAGCGTTGCCAATCCAGCCAGTCCGATCGCCCCCGTGTCAAATTAAATAAAGGAATAACCGCCGCACTAGCCTCGGAATCTTGCAGCAAAGCTTCCTGCAAAACTCTCACCGGCAACTCCCGCGGCTGACATCCAGATTGCGCGCACAAAGCCGCCGCCATCCCCGCAGCCTGTCCAATATTCATTACCGTCGGTTGCAAGCGAGTTGCACCGTTGGCGATGTGAGAGACGGAAATATTTTTTTCGCACACTAGCAAACCGTCTGTAATCGCAGGAATTAGCGCGCTGTAAGGAATGGTAAACGGAGTTCCCGTCCAGCGGCCGCCCCACCGGATCGATTTGGGCTGCAAGCGAATGTCGCCACTGGTGTAGTGGTGGTCGTTGGCATAGTTGCCGATCGCAATTGTTTCACAAATGCCCTCAGAATTTATCGGCAACTTCGCGACTCTTCCACCGACAATAGGCAAAATATCTTGTTCTCTGACTGTACTTATCCCTCGCAAGCGCCGACTTTCTCGGTAGTAAGGATGTAAGGCAAAGGAAGAAAGAAGGGAAGAATTTTGTTGATTGTCGATCGTTGAAATCGGGAAAATATTCTGTGCTAAGCCGTAGCGGTGGCCGAGTTGCGTTTGAATGAAGCGGGCGAAACTTTGAGTATGCCAGAGACTTTCTTGCAGGAATTCTTGTCGAGATGCTTCAGATTTAATGAGTCGATCGACTCCTTCACCATAATCATTACCTCGAATCGGCCAATTAATCATCAACAATCCCCCTGGCAGCCTGCCGTAATTGAGAAATTGTTCGGGAGTGTAACCGTCCCAAGCACCGATAAATCGATCGGGATTTTCAACAGGCGGCGCGGGAATTTCTGGCCCGGCCGCACCTTTACCAAAATCCTGCATGATTGCCACCCAAGTCGGAGCTTGCACCGAATAGCTCTCTGTGAGATCATTAGAGGCGATCGGCGCGCTGGGTTCTCCCCACTCGGCTTGGAATTCCCAACCCCAGCGGTGCCCAACTTCGGCTAAAGCCAGCAAATCTCCCAATTCCGTGGCATCCAAAGTGATTTTGGCCGAAACCGTAAAATCTGCAAACCGGACGCCAGAAATGCGAGAGCCTTCTGTTAGCACATCTTGAGCTGTTTGTCCACAAATCCACTGTAAGTTCGGCAAACATTTAACCCAATCAGCGAAAATTTCAGCACCGGTGCGGGGATCGTAAGTAAAAAAACTTACCCAGCCCCAATCCAAACCTCCCGGCTGTCGCTGCTGAAGTTCCCGCAAAAACGCGCCCCACAAACCGGTTTGAAAAGCTGCTAATTCATTGCCATCAGGGGCCGAAACGCCTGCAGCAGTTAGCATTCCTCCCAGCCAGGGGAATTCGCTTACTAAAATAGTTTTGGCACCTCGGCGGGCTGCTTGCACGGCTGCGGCAGTGCCGCCGGTGCCGCCACCGACTACCAAAACATCTGCTTTTAAGACCGAAGACATAGGCAATACCATTTTAGATTTTAGATGGCGAAAGGCTCAGTAAGGTGATGAGTGCGCTACGGATAGATATTCGGCGTTGGCGACTGCGAATTGAATTTTACTGTCTAAAGACTTGACAAATAATAAATCGGGAATTATGCAGCGCTCGCACAATTTTGTTACTAAATGACCGCAGGAGCGATCGCAACTTTTGATTTCTCATTTTTGGCGCGCCAATATTGGCAAGATGACACCGCGAATAACGATAATAGAAAAAAGGGAACAGCATCTATAAAGTTTTACGTCTTAATAATTTCCCAGTTACTAATTAACGGCTGAAAATGGAAAAAGGTTTTATTTTGTGGTTTACCGGGCTGAGCGGTTCCGGCAAGACAACTATCACCAAAGCTCTCGAACCCGAATTGAAGGCCAGAGGTTGCAAAGTTGAAATATTGGATGGAGATGTCGTTCGCACCAACTTGTCAAAAGGTTTGGGATTTAGCCAAGAAGACAGAGATACTAATATTCGGCGGATTGGATTTGTAGCTCACCTGCTGAGCCGCAATGGAGTAGCCGTAATGACCGCAGCTATTAGCCCCTACAGAGCAATTCGCGACGAAATTAGAGCAATGGAGCCCAATTTTGTTGAAGTATATATCACAGCGCCGTTAGAAGTGTGCGAAGGTCGCGATGTCAAGGGGCTATACGCTAAGGCGAGAGCAGGAGAAATTAAGGGTTTTACGGGAATTGACGATCCTTATGAAGAACCGCTCAATCCTGAGATTATTTGTTACACAGAGCGAGAAAGTGTGGAAGAGAGTGCTAAAAAAGTTCTCAGCAAGTTAGAAGAGTTGGGTTACATTTGATGTTGGCGGGGTTGGATGAGGATAGGGGCAAAAAGCGATGGTGGTGAAAAGTTATTCGCGCAAGGTGCAACTTGAGAAAAAATCTCACCCTTGTGCCCCCTTCGCGGAGAGGGAAAGGGAAGAATTTCTCTCCTTTCGGGCAAGGAAAGGGGCTGAGGCAGAGGTTTCCAGCAAAAGCTGCAAGCTAAGTTATTGGGCAAGCAATGCTGTCAAAAGTTTAATGATTCAAAGTTTAACAGTGTCAGTGCTGGCGGCGGTGGGTTCATCTCCTGCGGCTGCCCAGTTTATGCCTCCTCCTCCTCCTGCTGCTGATGCGGGTTCTCCTGTTCCTGTACCCGTACCTCTAGCGCCGGGATTTCAGGGGTTTCCGGCAAGTGCACCTTCAAGTGTACGATCGGAAGTTTACACTTTGGGAGCGGGCGATCGTATTCAAATGGACATCTTCAACGTCCCGGAATACAGCGGCCCTAACGGTCAACACCAAGTACAGGCAGACGGTTCCCTGAATTTGCCGTTAGTTGGCAGCGTTTCGGTGTACGGGATGACCCTAGAACAAGCTTCTAATGCTGTTAAAGACAAATATGGCAAATACCTTAAACGTCCCTGGATTACCCTGAAACTGCTGGCGCCGCGTCCTTTGCAAATTGCGATCGCGGGCGAAATCAACCGCCCCGGAGCTTATACAATATCCTCAGCAGCAGGCCCCGGAGGCACAGCAGAGCAAATGGGAACTCAAATGCCAACGATATCGCGGGCTCTGCGAATGGCCGGCGGAATTACGCAGTCAGCAGACGTGCGGCAAATCAAAATTCGCCGCCCCCAGCGCAACGCACCGGAACAAATTATTAGTGTGGATTTGTGGGAATTATTGCAAAACGGCGATTTGCGGGCCGATATGACTTTGCGGGACGGCGATACTATATTTATTCCCACTGTAACTAGCCTCAACCGCCAAGAAGCACCGACTTTAGCAGTAGCTAATATTACCGGACAAAGCACTCAACCCATTAATATTGCTGTGGTGGGCGAAGTAACTCGCCCCGGTACTTATACTTTGGCAAAAGAGGCTCAAAGTAGGGTACAAGAGAATGAAATGGGTGAAAATTCTGGTTTGTTTGCTGCCAGGGAAACCAACGGCGGGGAAACTGTTTTGCAGCAAACTGTAACGAGGGCAATTAAAATGGCGGGCGGCATTACGCCGGTAGCTGATATCAGACAAATACAAGTTCGCCGCCTGACACGGGCGGGTACAGAACAAATTATTAATGTGAATTTGTGGCAACTTTTGGAAGGGGGAGATGTATCCCAAGATTTAGCGCTGCAACAGGGAGATACGGTAATCGTTCCCAAAGCCGAAAACCTCGATGAAACCCAAGACGAACAAGTTGCTAATTCTAATTTTTCACCGGATACGATTAAGGTGAACCTTGTGGGAGAAGTCGTGAAACCCGGAGCGATTGCGGTGCTGCCCAACACTACTTTAAATCAAGCGCTGGTAGCAGCGGGAGGTTTTAATAAAGCGCGGGCAGAAATGGATTCGGTGAATTTAATTCGCCTCAATCCTAACGGCACTGTTTCGCAGCTAACTGTTAAGGTTGATTTTTCCGCAACTGCCAATGAAGAAACTAATCCAAAACTGCAAAATAATGATGTAATTATGGTAAGGCGATCGGGTCGCGCGACGTTCTCGGATAATGTAGGCGGGACTCTCGCTCCTCTCAGCCCGCTGTTAGGAATATTCCGGTTGTTCGATATTTTTCGGTGAGTTGAATAGACTGGCATTAAGACCTCAGAAACCCGCTTTATAAAAAAATTGCGGTTTGGTAATGAAATATCTAGGAATCAACCGATTTCCTGAAACTCCGCCACCAATACAGACGTTTAAACTAATAAGTTGTAGAACTAAAATGAAACCAGGGAAACAATCTCACGTAGCACTGTTTAATCATAAAAAAAACGCTGATCTGCAAAAAATGTCTTCTGGGCTTTATGAAGAAGATCAGTTTTTAGGCAGAAACAAAACCGAGGCAGAAGAGTTAAGTTTTTGGGAAGTTTGTCGCAGTCGCTCCATCTTAGTCATCGGCGTAGCAGCGGCAGTGACTACCGGAGTTTTCGCCTGGACACTGAATCAAAAAAGCGAGTACGAAGGGCGCTTTCAATTATTAGTAGAACCAGCAGTTACGCAAAATACTTTAGCAAAAATATACTCGGGTGAGCTGAAACTGCAACCAGCGGGCCCCGCGACGACGGAAAATGCCGGTTTTGACTACGAATCCCAAATTCAAGTTTTGCAAAGCCCGCAAGTAATGTCGCCGATTATTAAACAGTTGCAGGCTAAGTATCCTGAAATAAATTACAACTACCTCTTGAACCAAAAAGCAGATAATTTGCCTTTTTCTCAGGAAACTAGGTTGTCGATTAATCGATTCAAAAATACCAAGATTATCGAAGTTAGATATCGGGATTATGATCCGAAAAAAATTCAGTTTGTTTTGGAAAAAGTTGCGCTAGGCTACCGCAACTACAGCGTGCAAGATACCACAACTCAAATTAGTCAGACTCTGGATTTTGTGAAATCGCAAATTCCCAACCAGCAAAAGCGCCAACAAGCTCTGCAAACAGAAATTCAAAAATTGCGGCAGCAGTACAATTTCATCGACCCGCAAATTCAAACCCAACAGCTTTCGCAGCAAATCACCCAACTTCAAGCGCAAAGATTGGACGCGCAAACGCAGCTCAATCAGCAGAGATTGCTCTATTCCAATCTGCAAAATCAGCTCGGACTGAACCAGCAGCAAGCGCTGATGGCCTCGGCTCTGAGTCAAGCTCCCCGCTATCAAGCGATGCTGACTCAATTGCAGCAATTAGAAGGGCAAATTGCGATTAACTCGGCTACGTTTACAGACCAAACTCCGCAAATGCAATTGTTGCGAGAACAGCGCAAAAACCTGATTCCTTTGTTGAAGAAAGAAGCCCAACAGGTTCTGGGAACTGATTTGGCTAAGGTAAATTCGCAAGTGCTGACTTTTCAAGATCCGGTGCGGATTAAGTTAATCGAGCAGTTTATCGGTACTGCTAATTTAATTCAGGTGCTGGGCGTGCGGAATCAAGTTTTGGAACAAGCTGCTAAGCAGTTGAATCAATACTCTCAAAAATTCCCGGTGATTTTGCGGCGCTATTCCGATTTGCAGCGCGAGTTGGATTTGACTAACAATACGCTGAATAGTTTGCTGGCAAAACAGCAAGCTTTGCAGCTTGAATCTGTGGGCAAAAAAGAGGTGGCTTGGGAAGTTATTGCTAAGCCGGAAATTCCGCGTTACAAAAATGGCGAGTTGATGGCTGTTGCTCCGATTATGCCTTTGAATTTGGCTTTGGGGGGATTGGCTGGTTTGCTGTTTGGTATGCTGGCGGCGCAGTTGGCGGAACGGTTTAAAAATAAAACGGTGTTCCAAACTCCAGAGGATGTCAAACAGTCGATTCGCCTGCCTTTGTTGGGGGTAATTCCTGCTAGCGATAAAATTTTGAGACTTCCTCCTGCTGAGACAAGCCCGGTGGATGTGGCAATTTCGCCGATGCCGACGGATGCTTTTCAAGAAGCTTTTCGATCGCTCAATGCGAATATTCGCTTACTCAACCTTGAGACTCCAATCAATTCTTGTGTAATTACTTCTTGTCAAGTAGCTGATGGCAAGTCTACTGTAGCAGTCAATCTGGCGCGGGCTGCTGCCGCAATGGGCCAGCAAGTGCTGTTAGTTGATGCCGATTTACGGCGGCCGCAGGTACACGAAATGCTGGGTTTACCGAATTGGCAAGGCTTGCACAATGTGATTGCTGATGATGTGGATGTGCAACAGGTGATTGTGCGATCGCCCCGTGATGAAAATTTGTTTGTGTTAACTTCCGGCCCTGTTCCTCACGATCCCACAAAGGTGCTTTCTTCCCGAAAAATGACTCATTTAATGGCAGCTTTGTCAAGTCATTTTGACTTAGTTATTTACGATACTCCACCGCTTTTGGGTTTGGCAGATGCGAATTTGTTGGCGGCTCACACTAACGGATTGATGCTGGTAGTGGGGCTGCATCAAACTGAGCGGGAAGCCCTGTTGTTGGCTTTTGAAGATTTGAAAATGGCGGGAATTCCGCTGTTGGGAATGGTAGCAAATAACGATAAAGGTAGCAGGTATTACTATCAGTCTTACGTGCAGGATTACGTCCAGGAACAGTCTGTTTGAGGGAGAGGAATTGAGAAATGTGTAGTGGAACAGGCCGTCGGACCTGTTCTTGAGAATGCAAGGCGGAGGGACACCCGACCCGATATTTCATCCATCTTGCACCATTAATTGTGAATAAAGCTGTCAGGGGCGGGCGGGACGCCCTACAAAAACATTTAACTTTTATGGAACAGGCCGGAAAGCCTGTTCTTGAGATTTGTGCGTGATTTCAGAAAGACAAATTTTCTTAAGATTTGCGATCGAGACTCTGAACTATAATTAAAAGTAGGAGAAATTTAAACAAATCGCGGCACTTGCAAATTGGCAAGACCTGAAAGAAAACGTGGCTGGTAAATTCCTATTTTCTAATACCTTAATACAACTCCCTGCCTAGGCTGAAAACTAGCAGGGAGTTTTGTGTTTTTCACACAGGAGATAAAACCATGGCTATTGCTACTATCAACCCGGCAACGGGAGAAACGCTGAAAACTTTCGAGCAGATCGCGGATGAAGTAATAGAAGCTAAGCTGGAATTAGCACAGCAAGCTTTTAAAAAATACCGCCAACTGCCGTTTGAGCAGAGAGCCCTGTGGATGCAGAAAGCGGCAGACATCTTGGAGCGCGATCGCGAAATTTACGCTGAAATGATGACCCTGGAAATGGGCAAAACGCTCAAATCTGCGATCGGCGAAGTGGAAAAATGCGCCTTAGTTTGTCGCTATTACGCCAAAAATGCCGCTCAATTTATGGCAGACGTATCGGCAACCACTGACGCTAGCAGCAGCTTTGTCCGCTACCAACCGCTGGGCCCTATTTTAGCCGTTATGCCGTGGAATTTCCCATTTTGGCAAGTTTTTCGGTTTGCGGCGCCAGCACTGATGGCGGGCAATGTCGGCTTGCTCAAACACGCTTCCAACGTGCCTCAGTGCGCTTTGAAAATCGAAGAAATTTTTACGCTTGCTGGCTTTCCCGAAGGCGTTTTTCAAACTTTGTTAGTGGGCGCCGACAAAGTAGCTGATATCGTTGCGGACGATCGTATAAAAGCAGCAACTCTCACCGGTAGCGAACCAGCGGGTGAAAGTTTGGCAGCAAATGCAGGCAAAAATTTGAAAAAAGTAGTGCTGGAATTGGGAGGAAGCGACCCCTTTATTGTGATGTCCAGCGCCGATTTAGCAGCAGCTTTATCAACTGCTGTGACATCCCGGATGCTCAATAACGGTCAATCTTGCATCGCTGCCAAACGCTTTATTTTAGCAGAAGAGATTGCCGACGAATTCATCACAGGATTTGTCGAAAAATTCGAGCAATTAAAAGTAGGCGATCCGATGTTGCCCGAAACCGATATCGGCCCTTTAGCTACTCCCGCAATCCTCAAAGACTTGGACAATCAAGTGCAAAATTGCGTCCAATCGGGAGCAAAACTTCTGACAGGTGGGCGCCCATTGTCAGAGAAGGCCGGCAATTTCTACTTGCCAACTATTCTGGCAGATATTCCGCCGAATGCCTCTGCCCGTCAAGAAGAATTTTTTGGGCCCGTAGCTTTAGTATTCCGAGTTGCAGGCATTGATGAGGCGATCGCGCTCGCAAACAGCACATCTTTTGGCTTGGGTGCGTCAGCTTGGACTACAGTAAACTCAGAGAGCGATCGCTTTATTTCCGAACTAGAGGCCGGCGCGGTATTCATCAACGGTTTAGTAAAATCAGACCCGAGATTGCCCTTCGGCGGCATCAAACGCTCCGGTTACGGACGCGAATTGAGCATCCAAGGAATGCACGAATTTGTTAACATAAAAACAGTGTGGGTGAAATAAGCTCCCACTCTATCAACCGATCGCACAAATCTACAGAAGTCTGCGTTTATCTGCGTTTACCTGCGGTTAAAAATTCCCATTTAGTATTTTTGCGATCGGTTTAAAAAGACCAAAAACCACATTAACCGAGGAGAGAAACGGAAATGAACACAGCTCAACTATTGGTAAAATGTTTAGAAAATGAAGGCGTCGAATATGTCTTCGGACTTCCTGGAGAAGAAAATTTAGAAATTTTAGAAGCCCTGAGAAACTCTTCAATTAAATTTATTACTACTCGCCACGAACAAGGCGCGGCTTTCATGGCCGACGTTTACGGTCGTCTCACCGGCAAAGCCGGCGTTTGCTTGTCCACCTTGGGCCCAGGCGCAACTAACTTAATGACAGGAGTTGCTGACGCCAACTTAGACGGCGCTCCTTTAATAGCAATTACCGGACAAGTCGGCACAGACAGGATGCACATAGAATCGCACCAATATTTAGATTTGGTTGCCATGTTTGAGCCAGTTACTAAGTGGAATGCTCAAATTGTTCGCCCCAGCACGACGGCAGAAATAGTCCGCAAAGCCTTTAAAGTAGCTCAAAGTGAAAAGCCGGGAGCAGTTCACATTGACTTACCTGAAAACATCGCAGCAATGCCTGCTGAAGGAAATCCGCTCACCAAAGACAACCGCGAAAAAACTTTTGGCGCTTACCAAAGCTTGAATAAAGCCGCTGTGGCAATTTCCAAGGCAAAAAGTCCTCTGCTTTTAGTAGGAAACGGCGCGATCCGCGCTAACGCCAGCGATGCTTTGACACAATTTGCTACTCGATTGAATATTCCTGTAGCTAATACTTTCATGGGCAAAGGTGTAATTCCTTACACTCATCCTTTGGCGCTTTGGACGACGGGATTGCAGAAACGGGATTATATTAGTTGTGCTTTTGAAGAAACGGATTTAGTGATTGCTGTTGGCTACGATTTGATTGAATATTCCCCGAAAAAGTGGAATCCAGAAGGAACCATTCCGATTATTCACATTGGCTCTTTGCCAGCAGAAATTGACAGCAGTTATATTCCTCTTATAGAAGTTGTGGGAGATATTTCTGATTCCCTCAATGAAATTTTGCAGCGTGCCGATCGCATGGAGAAAGTAGACCCTTTTGCTAAGCAATTGCGGGCGGATATTCGCGCTGGGTACGAACAATATGCAGCCGACGACGGTTTCCCGATCAAGCCACAAAAACTCATTTACGATTTGCGGCAAGTCCTGGGCCCGGAAGATATTCTTATATCTGATGTGGGAGCTCACAAAATGTGGATCGCGCGGCACTATCATTGCGATCGCCCGAATACCTGTTTGATTTCTAACGGATTTGCGGCGATGGGAATTGCGATTCCGGGTGCGGTGGCTGCAAAACTCGTTTATCCCGATCGCAAAGTAATAGCAGCCACCGGCGACGGCGGTTTTATGATGAATTGTCAAGAGTTAGAAACTGCTTTGCGAGTCGGTACTAATTTTGTGACGCTGATCTTTAATGATGGTGGTTACGGGTTAATTGAATGGAAGCAGCAAGATTATTTTGGTCATTCCGATTTCGTCAAATTTGGCAATCCCGATTTTGTCAAATTTGCGGAAAGTATGGGTTTAAAAGGCTATCGTGTGGAATCTGCAACCGATTTTATTCCCATCCTCAAAGAAGCCCTGGCTCAAGATGTCCCTTGCGTGATTGATTGTCCGGTAGATTATCGGGAAAATGCGCGTTTCAGTCAATTATCTGGGGATATGAGTTGCAATTTGTAAGAGTAGCTAGAGCCCCGACTTCTTTAAGAAGTCGGGGCTCTAATAATGGACATTCTTCGAGATAGAGTTTTGTAGCTTGTTTAAGATTGGCGATCGCTTCTTCTATTGTTTCGCCTTGGTCAACTGTGGGGACTTCTGGACTTTCGGCAATGTACTTCTGCCAATTATTTGACCCAAGTATGAGAAGCATAAATCACTTCCTCTTCCTTCTGGCGAGCGGTTGCAATTTTCTTCTCAAATTCTCCGTAGAGTTTTGTTTCCACTTGTCGGAGTTGTGATATCAAATCCGGTAGCATCGGAATTAATATTACCCACTGTCAGGACACGGCACCGTGTCTAATCCAGTCAACAGTTAACACTCAACAATTCAGTTTTTCGACCCGCCCGTCAACAGTCAACAGTCAACAATCATTTCGGTGCCACCGGAATTGATATCAAATCTAATCACTTCAAACCCAATAATAAGGCGATTCCGCCGATCGCACCAACTACCCCCAAAACAGCCCTAATGCTCACTTTTTCGCCCGCCAGCACCGCTAAAGGCAGTATAAATAGGGGACTGGTAGAACTGAGTGTTTGAGCGATTGCTGCGGGTGCATATTTCAGTGAAGTCTGTTGCAGGAAAATTCCGAGATAGGTTCCTAAAAAAGCTGCCACAATTATGGCACCTAATGTTTTTGAGGATTTTAATTGTTTGAAACTGTCAAGGTTTGTTGGCTTAAAAAAGCACAGCATGACTGCCATACCACCGCTCAAACGCAAGGCCGCCGTCCACAAAGGATCGATATCTATTTGAGTGAAGGCGGCGCGGGATAAAATTGCACCAGCGGCGTGGCTTGTTTGTCCTAATAAACTAATACCTAATCCCTGCCAAATATGTTTTGATGATAAGGTTGTTTCGGCTGTTCGTTCGGCAATTACCCACGCTACGCCGCAGATTGTTAAAAGAATGCCAGTACAAGCAATGGGCGATAACTTTTCTTGCAAAAATATTAAGCCCAATAAAGCTGTTAAAGGGGGAGAGAGGGTTTCTAAAAGCAGCGTTCGCCTCGCGCCTAAATATTTTAATACGATAAAGAAAGCGGTGTCTCCGATGCCAATTCCTAGACCGCCGCTAATCAGCAGCATTGCTAAAATATTACGGTTGATTGCGGGTAAAGATTTTCCTAAAATTAGTACAGTGGCAAGGAGCATGAAAAGGGCGATCGCGCCTTTGAGCAAGTTGAGCACCACTGCGGGGATTTGCTGTCCCACTCGCTGCCAGATTGTGGAAGATAGAGCCCAGACAAATGCAGCGCCTAAAGCGGCGATTTCACCCATAAAATTTGTTGACTGTTGTCATTAGTTACTAATTCGCAATTGGCCATTCCCGATGCCCGATGCCCGATGCCCAATTCCCCATGCCATATAAATTAGGGTTCCAGACTAATCATCTGGAACCCTAGATTTATTAAGCTTTTTTAGCAGTGGGCGGGGAGAGAATCGAACTCTCATACCTTTCGGTGTCAGATTTTGAGTCTGATGCGTCTACCAATTTCGCCACCCGCCCTTTTTCGTTTCACCATCATAACACACCGATCGATTTCCTGCAAGCAAAGATTCATAATCTTTTGAACTTGCCCAGCGATCGATCTCTCTGGCGCGCAATACTGGTACAGGATGGGACAACTGAGCCGTCTGAGCTTGTTTGAGCATATCTCCCAGTTGAGTGCTGCTGAGGTCGTCGTAGGCCCGCGCCTGCGCCAAAAACGCATCGACATTCAGTTTCGGAGCTAAAGTCGGCGAACCTCCGGCCAGTTTCATCAACAGTGATGCTACCACTCTTGGGTCTTGAGTCGCGAGCAAGGCGGCGCGATCGCACGTAAATTCCGCACACCGCAACCATTCCAACATTTGCGCCTGCAAACCCTGAGCCAGCACGGTTCCCACAGGGGAAATTTGACCTGCGGCCAACACAATTAAATTAGCCAGAGTCAGGTAAACTCCGTGCTCGCACTTCAAATGACCCAACTCGTGAGCGATTACTGCCTTAACTTCCTCGTCTGTGAGCAAATCAATCAGAGAAGTGTGCATCACCACAAAAGGCTGTTTTCCCCGCATCGCAAAGGTGTAAGCATTCGGCATTGGATGCTGGCGGACATAAAGCTGCGGCGGTTCCAAATCCAGAGTTTTGCAGGCATCCAACAGCAATTGATGGAGGTGGGGCAATTGATTTTCCCCGACTTGGACGCTGGAAGCCAGATTTTCCAGCATAAAAAACTGTTCGCCCAGTTGTCCCAGCAACTGCCGCACCATCAAATCCAGGCCGGGCAGTTGTTTGAGCGTGTTGGTGGCTTCCAAGTCTAGCGGGTGGCGAAACTGGTCTGCTTTCAAACCGATGAGCGGTATGTTCGACATTTTAATCCTGAGTCATTAGTCAATAATCACTGGTCGTTAGTCATTGGTCATTGAGAAATGGGAATTATGAATTGGCAATTGAAAAAGGTTGAATTATTTTTCTTTCTTCTTGCTTCTTCCTTTTTCCTTCTTCCTAATGACTAATGACTGCTGACTAATGACTAATTAACAGTTTAAACCCGATCGCACAGGATTGACAGGAGCCTCAGCAGTCGCCGGGTCTGTACCCTCTTTGACGCGCCGCAACTTAGCTCCCAATTTTTGCAGTTTCACCTCTAACTGCTCATAGCCGCGGTCTAAGTGCTGCAAGCTGCTGATGGTGGTGACACCATCGGCTGCAAGTCCTGCTAGCACTAACGCCGCCGAAGCCCGCAAATCTGTTGCCACTACCGGCGCACCCGACAGCCGCGACACTCCGCGCACAATCGCGACATTGCCTTTAAGGCGAATGTCCGCGCCCATGCGGTTGAGTTCTGCTACGTGGCGCAAGCGATTCTCAAACACGGTTTCTTTGATCAAGCTGTCGCCTTCGCTCAGCGTCAGCAAGGCCATAAACTGAGCTTGCATATCTGTGGGGAAACCCGGATAAGGCAGAGTTTCGATGTCTGTGGCCGAGTGAGTTTGGCCGGGAACTATCCGCAAAATGTCGGGGGATTCGGCAATAATTTTCGCGCCAATTGTGTGCAATTTGGCAATGACTGCGGTCAGGTGGTCGGGAATTACCGGCGACAAACTGATTTCCGAGTGAGTGATGGCTCCTGCTACTAAAAATGTTCCGGCTTCAATGCGATCGGGAATAATTGAATAGTCTACCGCGTGCAGCTTGGGAACTCCCGAAATGACGATCGTATTCGTGCCGGCGCCTTGAATTTTTGCTCCCATAGCGCGGCAGAAATTCGCCAAATCTGCGACTTCCGGCTCTTGAGCCGCATTTTCAATTATGGTTTCTCCTTCAGCCAGAGTCGCCGCCATCATCAAAGTTTCAGTTGCGCCGACGCTGGGGTAGTCCAAATAAATTTTGGCTCCTTTCAGGCGGCGGTTCGGCCCTTTGACGTAAGCGTGAACCGTGCCGTGGTCGATGTGGACTTCGGCACCGAGGGCTTGCAGACCGCGAACGTGGAGTTCCACGGGTCGGGCGCCGATGGCGCACCCACCGGGCAAGGGCACTTTGGCAAATCCCAAACGCGCTAGCAGCGGGCCGATGATGAAGAAGCTCGCCCGCAGTTGGCTGACTAATTCGTAGGGGGCTTGAGCGTCTATGAGGTTGCTGGCGTTGATGTCTAAAACGTCGCCGTTCTGCTGTAATTTGACTCCTACAGCCGAGAGAATTTGTCCCATGCGGGCGACATCGACTAGACCGGGAACGTTGCGGAGACGGCAATCCTCTGGGCAGAGCAAGGCTCCTGCCATGACGACTAAGGCCGAGTTTTTGGCGCCGCTGATTTTAACGTGTCCTTTAAGGGGTTCGCGACCCCAAATTTGTAATACTTGTTGTTCGTCGCTTTCAGGTGAAGCTGGCAGGTTAGATGAGTTCTGAGCTGGTGTAATGGGTTTGCCCTCCATAATGCGCTTCGTTACTTTATACATTATTAATTTTGGTTCGATTTTACCGGAAAGTTTTTATATGTCTAGGGGTAACATTAGGAATTCCGGGAATTATCTTTGCTGGAATCCACTCTGGACAAGGTTTTCAAGTTTAATCACACAAATAATGCCGATCTAGTTTCATGGAGTTATCTGTATCAAAATTTACGTTAATTTGTAGCGCTCGCTCGGATCGGAGATATTGTACTTTTGTCAACGAGCTTTTGAAGTAAAATGCGACTCGGTTGTTGACAAAGGTGTAAGATATCGGTTCGATCGACTATGCCAGAAAGTTTACACATTGTCGATCGCCCCATTGCCTGTGCTACCCTGTGACAACAACCTAGAGCCAAAGCTACTCCTAGCATATGGTTCACATTAAACGGATCGAACTGACTAACTTTAAATCTTTTGGCGGCACGACGGCCATTCCCGTGCTGCCCGGTTTTACTGTGGTTTCCGGGCCCAACGGTTCTGGGAAGTCCAACATCCTCGACGCTTTGCTGTTTTGTCTCGGACTTTCGAGTTCTAAGGGAATGCGGGCTGAACGTTTGCCGGATTTGGTGAACAGCGCCCAAAACAAACGCGGTACGATCGAAGCTAGCGTGACTGCGACTTTTGCGCTGGAAGATGTGGGGGAGGAATGGTTCGCCCAGGATGAAGATGAGGATGAAAATGCAGCAGATGAGTTATCTGTTGCAGCAGAGGAAGTTGAAGGGATAGAAATTGCCGAAACTCAAGACAACAACGGCCAATCACCTGCTGCTAATCCAGAATCGTCTCTATCTGTTGAAGAAGTCGAAGGGATAGAAATTGCCCAAACTCAAGACAACAACGAACAATCACCTACTGTCAATCGAAAATCCAAAATCCAAAATCCAAAATCGGATGAGTTATCTGTTGAAGACGTAGAAGAGATTGAAATCGCAGCAACTCAAGACAACAACGGCCAACTACTCGCTACCAATCGAAAATCCAAAATCCAAAATCCAAAATCGGATGAGTGGAGTGTGACGCGCAAACTTCGGGTAACTCGCCAAGGTACTTACACTTCAACTTATTACATTAACGGCCAACCTTGCACGCTGACTCAACTTCACGAACAACTCAACCGCTTGCGAATTTATCCCGAAGGCTATAACGTCGTCCTGCAAGGAGACGTTACGAGCATTATTTCGATGAATTCTAAGGAACGCAGAGAAATCATTGACGAATTGGCTGGGGTGGCTCAGTTCGATCGCAAAATCTCTTTAGCTAGGCAGAAGTTGGATGAAGTTAAAGAGGTGGAAGAACGCAGCAGGATTGTAGAAAAAGAGCTGATTTCTCAGCGCGATAGACTGGCTTCCGATCGCACAAAAGCGGAAAAATATCAAAAGCTGCGGGCGGAATTTCAAGAAAAGTCGCAGTGGGAAATAGTGCTGAAATTCCGTCAATTGCAGCAGCAAGAATGGAAGCTGCGAGAACAAATCGAAACGGGCGATCGCACTTCGGCATCTCTCACCGAACAACTGCAAGCAATTAGCACCCAAATTCAAGCAGCAACCGCCGAACTTGACGCACTGAATGCCCGCGTTAAAGCTTTGGGAGAGTCGGAATTGTTGGCTTTACAAGCGACGATTGCCACTCAGGAAGCGGAACGGCGGCAACTGCAAAACCGCAAACAGGATTTGGAAAAAACTGCTGGGCAAATGGCTGCTAATATAGCACAAACCGAGGAAGAAGTTCGCCAATTCCGGCAAAGTTTGGAGCAAATTGAGATTGAAATATCTTATGTTAAGTCTCAAATAGGAACTTTGCAGGAACAGCGGGATGCAGCCCAGCAAAGTTTAGATGAAAGTCGGGAAGTTGCAAATGCGATCGCCTCCACGGCCGAAGCTTGGGTACAGCAGCAAACGGAATTGCACCGCCAAATCGAAACAATTCAACAAACTTTGGAACCGCAGCGTACAGAACAAGCTACCATTGGCGAAAGAGCCGATCGCCTGCAAAGTCAAATTCAAGAACAAAACCAATCGCTGCAAGTATTGGAACAGGAAATTGCAGCGAAAAAAGAGCAGCAATCTCGCCTTGTGGAAACCAAAGGCGTGGCATCTTTGCAAGTAGAATCGCTGAATCAGATTTTAGTCGAAGCCGAACAAGAATTGCAACTGCAACAGGAAACTCAAACTCGTTTGTTGGAAGAACAGCGCGAAAGACAGCGCAAATTAGACAAACTAGAAGTGCAGTTTCAAGCACTGCAAGAAGCGACGGGAACGTTTACTGCAAAAATTGTCGCGCAAAGCGGAATTGGCGGAGTTTGCGGCTTGGTGGCTCAACTGGGCAGGGTGGAACCGCGCTATCAGTTGGCGCTGGAAATTGCGGCGGGCGGCCGCATGGGTAATATGGTGGTGGAAGATGACAGCGTGGCTGCTGCTGCGATCGAATTGTTGAAACAAAAACGGGCGGGAAGGATGACGTTTTTGCCTTTGAATAAGATTAGGGGCGGCAGGTATTCGGTGAATGAAAATTTGCGGCGCGCGGCTGGGTTTGTGGATGCTGCTGTTAATTTGATTGATTGCGATTCCCGGTATCAGGAAATTTTTGCTTACGTTTTTGGCAGTACGGTTGTGTTTAGCAACCTCAGCGACGCCCGCCGCTATTTGGGACAGTACCGAATTGTCACTTTGGACGGGGAAATTTTGGAAACTAGCGGGGCGATGACTGGGGGAAGTTCTACTAATAGATCTACTTTGCATTTTGGCACGGTTGAGGCTAGTGAGGCTGCTAGTGAAGCGCGGACGATCGCATCTCTGCAAGAAAGGTTGGAGGAAATTGAGCGGATTTTGGAACGGTGCAAAATTGCGATCGATCGCGCTGCTGTTGCAGTCAAAACTCGCAGCCAAGAATTGATGGAAGCGAAACAAAATTTGCGCGAACATCAGTTGCGCTTGGAACAGTTGGATTCAGAAATTAAGAATTTGCAAGCGCAACAGGAACAAGTGCGATCGCAAATTGCGAAAAATACACAGGAATTAACTAATTCGCGATCGAGATTGCAGTTGCTGGAGAGAGAATTGCCCGCACAGGAAACTCAATTGCAGCAATACCGGCAAACTTTGGCGCAGTTGGAAGAGTCCAACAGTCACAGCGAATGGCAGCAAATGCAATCGAGTTTGCGCGCTCGGGAAGCGCAGCTCCAAGAGCGAGAATTGGCTCTGAGAAACGTCCAGCAGCGCCTTGTAGACTTGGAAAATCAATTCGGGCGTTTGGAAGACAAAATTAAGGAAAGCAGCGAGAAATTGCAGGAATGGCAAGTGCAGCAAAACGCGGGGGCGGATGCACTCGATCGCATTGTTTCGCAGCAGTTAGAACTCGATCGGCAAATTGCGGAAGCTAAGGCGGCTTTGGGGGAAATTGAGGAAAAATTGGGCGTGCAGAAGGGAGAGCGCGATCGGGCGGAATCTCAACTGCGAGAACAGCATTTAGCCAAACAGCAGTTACAATGGCAGTTGCAAAAACTCCATGAAACCCAGCAAGAACGCCGGGAACAATTGAGCGCAATCCGCACTCTATTGGAAGCGCAGCGGGCAGAAATGCCCGATCCCGTGCCCTCGATTCCTGAAAATGTCGAGAAAGCCAATTTGACGGAATTGCAGCAGGAAGTAAAGGCGATCGCCAAACGCATTCAAGCTTTAGAACCAGTCAATATGCTAGCCTTGGAAGAGTACAACCGCACTCAAGAACGCCTTCAAGAATTGAGTCAAAAATTGACGACATTGGAAGGAGAACGCACTGAACTGCTGTTGAGAATCGAAAATTTTACCACACTCAGGCGGCGCGCTTTTAAAGAAGCTTTCGACGCGGTTAACGAGAACTTCCAGACTATCTTTGCGGAACTTTCCGAAGGCGATGGCTATCTCCAGCTAGATGACCAGGAAGACCCCTTCAGCAGCGGCTTGAATTTGGTGGCTCACCCGAAGGGCAAACCCGTACAGCGGCTGGCTTCCATGTCTGGAGGCGAAAAGTCCTTGACGGCGCTGAGTTTTATTTTTGCGCTGCAACGCTACCGCCCGTCTACGTTTTACGCTTTTGATGAAGTGGATATGTTTCTGGATGGGGCAAATGTGGAGCGATTGGCTAGAATGATAAAACGACAGTCGGAACAAGCCCAGTTTATTGTTGTGAGTTTGCGGCGACCTATGATTCAATCGGCTGAGCGTACAATTGGTGTTACTCAAGCACGGGGAGCTTATACTCAAGTCATAGGACTGAAGTTGTAGTCCCGGAGTTTATGTTAACGCTCGTGTTGAGTGATATATGTACTTAATAAATCAGGATTAAAGTTAGAATGACATCCGAACAAATCTGCCAACGCTCCGACATTCTAGGCACTCAGGTCATCACCCGCGACAGAGGTAAACGCTTGGGGGTGGTTAGTCAATTGTGGGTGGACATCGATCGGCGGGAAGTTGTGGCGATCGGTCTGCGTGATAATATATTTGCGGTCGCTGGAATGCCGAAGTTTATGTTCCTCAGCAATGTCAGCGAAATCGGCGACGTGCTGTTGGTGGAAGATGAGAGCGCGATCGAAGACGATGTTGATGTTGAAGTCTACAGCATTTTGATTAACAGCGAAGTTATTACCGAAACTGGCGAACTTTTAGGTAGGGTGCGAGGCTTTAGGTTCGACCCCGAAGACGGTAAGTTAGTTTCTATAATTATCGCTTCCTTGGGAATCCCCCAAATCCCCGACCAAGTTCTCAGCACTTACGAGTTGGGGATTGAAGAAATTGTCAGCAGCGGCCCGAATCGCTTGATTGTGTTTGAAGGTTCCGAGGAAAGGCTCAGGCAGCTTAGTGTGGGTTTGCTGGAGCGCGTTGGTTTGGGCCAAGCACCTTGGGAACGAGAAGAGGACGAGGCAGGTTATTATCCGAAACCCGTGGCTACGGGAAATCAATTGGGCCCGGGCGTGCGGATACCTGCACCGGAAATGCGGAGCCGCGTAGCTGCGCCTGCGGTGGAGGAAGTTCCTTGGGATGAGGATTTAGAGTGGAATCGGCCGCCGGTGCGCCAGCCGCCGATGCGCGCGGTGCAGGCACAGCCGCAGCCAATCGAGGAGGATTACGAGGATTACGAACAGGATAATTGGGGCGGCGAGGAGGACGATTACGAAGAGGAGTACGAGGAGAAGCCGCAATACACTCGCGCTGAGATTTCTCGGCCGAAGCAGCCGGTGGTGGAGTACGAGTACGAGGATGATGTGGAGGCTGATGCTTGGGCTGACGATGAAGCACCGAAGCCTTACCAGGCTCCTCGGGTGAATATCCCTGAGAAAACTAAGACTCCTGAGTATGAGGAGGAGCCTGGTTATTAGGAATTAATCAATTAGCTCAAACCAATATTTTGCACTCTTCTTAAGAACGGGCAAGATGCCCGTTCCACAATCAAGTTTATTTTTTGTGGAACGGGCTTCTTGCCCGTTGCTGATATTGGTGCAATATCTCAGTTTAAACCAATATTTTGTAGGCACGGGTTTTACGAATAATATTTAATTCGGGCAAACAATCCAGTGGGGTAGGTTGGGGGAGGCATTGAAGGCGCTCAATCTAATTAAATTAGATCTATGAAGTAGATAATACTGGCATGGCAGTTTACTATTCTTTTGCTGACGTTTCATATTATGTTAATGAGCAAAAAAAAATTTGCTAAAAATGTTGCTTTCAGATTAATAACATATCTAATTTTTCCAATTTTTTTATCCACAACCACGGCTGAAATTGTCTTGCGAGTTGCGGGATACAAACCCTGGCAAATAGAAAATGTTGATGTTGCGGTCGAACCAAAAGGTAACTTTTTTACCAAAGACTCGGAACTCGGATACAAGCATTTGCCGGGTAAATTCAAGGTAACACTTAACGGCAATTACTCATTTAATGCCACTCATCTCAATAATAGTTTAAGAATAACTCATCCCCTCAATACTTACAATTTATCGTCAAAAAAGCCAGAAATTTGGATATTTGGCTGTTCTTTTACCTACGGTTGGTCATTGAATGATAGCGAAACTTATGCTTGGTTGCTGCAAGAGAAATTACCCAAGTATGAAATAGTAAATTTGGGGGTTAACGGCTACGGCACGCTGCACTCGTTGATTCAATTCAAAGAAGCACTCAAACAAGGAAATAAACCAAAAATTGCGGTGATTGCTTATGCGGGATTTCACGACCGCCGCAATACTTTGTTAAGGGCGAGAAGAAAGCAAATGGCTGCTTGGAATAAACTGGGTATTCTGTTGCAGCCCGATGCTAGGCTGAACGGAGAAAATGATTTTACCTACAAGATGGCAAAACTTGAATATCACGAGTTCCCGCTGATGCGGGTTTCTGCATTAAGCCATTTTTTGGAGGTTAATTACAATCAATTTGAAGAGGGATTGTACAAAAGTCACGAGGTTTCTAAGGCAATTATTGAAGAGTTTAACCGTGTGGCTGAGGCTAATGGTGTTAAGTTAGTTGTGGCGGGAATTAATGCCGGTTCTGCTAAAATGCTGCAGGAGTTAAGTCAGGAGGGAATTGCTACGGCGGATATTTCGGTTGATTTGAAAATACCTGCCAATAATAATTTACCTCATGACCTTCATCCAAGTGCGATCGCCAATCGGCAATATGCAGAAAAGTTGGAAGGCTTTTTGCAACGTACTGTTTTAAAGTAAGTTAACGAACCGCGAAGGCGCAAAGGGCGCGAAGGAATAGAGAAAGAGGAAGTTTAGAAGTTATTTAGGGTTGCTAGAGTGATGGGAGTATTTGATTTTGTTTCTTTTAAATTGCCTCGAAAATTTCTAATTGATGGGTTTATCCTGTTTTTACTTGTTCTCGTAACAGTTGCAGTAACATCAATCTATGTATCCAGCGAACATACTTTTTATTGGTGGGATTACGCGGGCTACAACACTGCTACAGTCAATACGGCAAATTTATTTCGAGACTCGCCAGATAAAGCATGGCGCGGAGTTATAGAATCGCTATCTAAGGAAAAAAATCTATTAATCTCTCTGCCGTTAGTGCCGTTTATTCTCTTATTTGGCGAGTCTCGGCTGAGTTACATTCTCAGCGTATCCCTGATTTATGTGCTGCCGTTTCGCCTGTTGCTGGGGGCAATTTCTGCAACGCTAATTCCAGTTTATCCCCGCCGGGTGTTTTGGTCAACGGTGCTGCTGAGTTTATTAATTCCGATGAGTTGGATACCGACTCTGCGGGGATATCTGGATACTGGTGGCTGTGTGTTTCTAGCCTTGGCAATTTGGGTTTATTTGCAGGATGTTAAGCTGAAATCTTGGTGGAAAATCCCGTTGATTGGGTTTTTGCTGGCGGCGGCGATTCTGTTGAGACGCCATTTTGCTTATAGTGCGATCGCATTTTTGGGTGCAGCGACTTTACAGGTTCTCATCGAGTTTATTGTACTAATATACCGTAAAAAAACGTCGTTGTCGTCTCCAAAAGACAAGGACGCCACAGTGCCGTTTGCCTACAGAAGCTTGTTTGAATCCGCTGTCAAATTGGGATTGATAGCTGCAACTAGCTTGACTATTTTAATGTTGGTAGCGGGAGATTTTACTCGCAGTGCTCTGACGGTTGACTACCGCAATTTGTATGTCGCTTGGAGTTTGCCTGTAAATGATATTTTAACTCGTTATGCGGATTTTTACGGTTTGGGAACTTGCCTGCTGGTACTGATTGGTTTTTCGGCGGGAATTCTCACCCGAAAGCTGGTTCCAGCGGCGGCTATTTTTGTTTCGTTGTTTGGGGTTTTGTCGCTGATTGAATGGCTGTTAGTGTTGCGTTACGGCTACTTGCACTATACAATTCATATTACACCGATCGCACTTTTAGGAATATCGACATTTTTCTGGACAACTTGGCTGACACTCAAGGGAAAAGTCCGGTATTTGATGCTGGGCGTCGCGGGTTTGTACCTGGTTTTGAATGCCGCAGTCGGGTTAATTCCTCTCAAAATTGATTTGCCAAGACTGTTTGTGGGTAATTTTCCGCCGTTAGTGCGATCGGACTACGACGAAGTTGTAAAATTAGTAGAGTTTCTGCGAAAATTAGCACCGAATGAAGAACCGATTTATATTGCCGGTGCTTCTAACAGTTTTAATGCTAATATCCTCAGACAAGCCAACCGCAAATTAAACCCTCCGGAGGGTTGGTGGAAATTAAATACAATCGGTAGACCGCAAATTGACTCGCGCGATACTTACCCGCTACCGGAGTTGTTGCAGTCACAATATGCGGTGGTTGCAGTGCCTTTTCAGCAGGTGTTACCGACTGACGAGCAAGTTTTGCGATCGCACGAACAAGATGTTGTTAAAGTTGTGTACGATGCCTTTACTCAAAACTGGGAAATTGCCCGCGATTTCCAATTGCTACCGGAACAGTTTAAGCTAGAAAACGGCGTGACTGTCAGCGTTTACCGGAGGGTGCGGCCGACTGATACAGCAACGGCAGTTAGGACTCTGGAGGCGATGCAGCGGCAAATAGTCGATCGACCAGGCACGCAGTTAGATTGGATTAGTTTGCATCAATCAATCTACACAAGTGCAAATTATTCAGTCAGTCAAGAATCCGATAACCTATATAATATTGTAACTCATCCAATTAAAAACAGCAAGAAACTCGATACATCTTTCCTGTATTTAGGTTCCATTTCAGACAAAGTAAAAGTTACCGGCAAACTCAATTTACTTAACAAGCAATGTCCGGGAGTTGCCCTGCGCTTGACTTTGTGGGACAAGCAAGGTAAATTAATAGACTCAGCAGAGATGGCTTATAGTCAAAAAAGTGCGATCGGCTTAAATCTATTAGTTGAGGGCAAAAATCCCCTTTATCTGCTGCTTGAGGTATTAAGTAGCAGCAAACAGGATTTAACAAACCCATGCCAACTAGAGATTAACAATTGGGCTGTTAGTAGGTAAGTTGAACCGTCAATGCAAAAAACTCAAAAATCCCACTGGTATTTTAATGTATCTCTGTATACTTTTGTCATCATCGGCTCCCTGATTGCCATTGGCTATATTTTTCCCATTGGAGGCAACTTTCCCGAAGTGCCACCTATTCAATTTATGTTAAATCCTGAACTCTACAAAAATGATTATTACGTTCAGGAAATGGTTAAATTTAATCCGAGATATTACTATTATTATATCATCTATTTGCTCGCCAACTTAGGAACAAGCATTTCCTTAGCGCACTTTATTTATCAATTCCTAGCGTTCGGTTCATTTATCCTAGCTTGCTACGCAATTATCAATATCTATACTAATTCCAAACTGCCGGCCGCAGCGATGGCTTTTTTATGTATAGCCGCTTCATTTACAGATGTTGGTAACACCCTGATATTTTCTACCAAATCAGTACCCAGTACCTTCGCAATGGGTTTCGCAATCTGGGGAATTTACTTTAGTTTGCGCCAGAAATGGCTGACCGGATATTTCTGTTTTGGACTGGCTTGTCTGTTGCAATTTTTAGTTGGTTTATTGCCGGGATTGATGATGGTTCCCGTTTTAGTTATTGAATCTGTAAGACAGCGGAAGTTTAAAACATTGATTTTGGCGATCGCACTTTTAGCAGCAATGGCAAGTATTGTTTACATACCGATGTTATTAACAGGTACTACCAGCACTCACACTATCGACAACGCCGAGTTTGTCTACATTCACGCAAAAGTTCGCAACCCCCACCACATCCTCCCGTCAAATTGGGATGTCGGGAATTGGTTCAACTTTATATGTTTCATAATGGGTGGCTTGCTGTGCATCAAAAATTCCGATTTATTACCAAAAGAAGACAAGGAAAATTTTTATGTAATTGTTGGTACTTCAATTTTTGGACTGTTTCTAAATTACATATTTGTAGAAATTTACCCGGTGGCTCTTTTCGCCAAACTACAGTTAGCTAGAACCGTACCTTTTGCTCAATTAATTATATTTATTGCTGTTGCTTTGACGGTAGAGCGACTTTACAGAGACAAACAAATAGCTGTTAGCTTGTTGCTGTTAGCTATTCTAACTTTGCCTTTTCGGGGTATCATTTTCTTAGGATTATCAGTTTGGCAAACAAAAAATTACGTATTTCCCAAACGATATAATATATTGTTGTGGATTTTAGCAGCAGGAACGGTAATTTTCAGCTTCATATATCCGCTGGCTGATTCATGGGAAATAATAGGCGATCGAATAATTAGTATCCCCGTCCTCTTCTCAATCCTCGCCTTCCCATTCATTTTAGAAGAAACCTCCCTAGCTACATCTATCAAACAGGCTATAACTCACACATTAGCCTTAATAACTACCGCCACCTTAGTTTTTGGAGTAGCAGGAATTCTGCCCAAACCTATATTAAATATATTTCAAACAAGAGTTAATATCAATGCCGTTCCCAGGGACGACTTAAGCAGATTAGCTGTGCGTTTTTCGCAAATTAGCAGCCGCGATGTACTCGTATTAGTTCCACCCTCAGTTACCAGCTTCCAGTTTTTCTCCGACAGAGCGATTGTCGTCAACTTCAAGAACTTTCCCTTTACCGAAAAAGGCATTAAAGAATGGCAAAATCGCATGGAAGCTGTTTTAGGGGTTCCCTTAAACCCGCAAATGATTTGGGGAGGAAATGACTTTTTTATCCGCCGCAGCAGTGCGGATTTAGTCAAAGTAGCCATAAACTATCATGCCGATTATATCCTGACTCGCAGCGATTGGCACCCAAATATTGACGGAGAAATAGTAGAGCAAGAAGGCAAATGGATACTGTTTAAAATTAGATAATAGGTAATTGGTAAAACTTGTTAAATCCAAATCTAACTTTTATCTTAGTATGCTGAGGCAGACTTTGCTTGTCAACAAGCAATTTCAAGATACGATTTATCTGCGTTAATCTGCGTTAATCAGCCTTAATCTGCGGTCAAATATCAAAACCCGAATCATCAATAATTTCGCTAATTTGCTTGTCCACATAATCAGCATCCACATTCCGCGCCATCAACTCAGCTAAAATCCCCAAAGAAATCAATTGCACCGACAGAATTGTACACAAAATCCCAAAAAATAACAAAGGTCGATTGCCGATAGGCCCAAAATTCATCCCCGCCAAATTCAGAAACCAAATAACTATCAAATAACTCAGCGAAACAGTTCCCACCAAGCCAAAACACAAACCCAAACCCCCAAACAAATGACCCGGTTTGTGCAAATATTGCGTCGTGGCTAACACCGTCAACAAATCAATAAATCCCCGCGCATAACGTTCCCAGCCGTAATTTGATTTTCCGTGCTTTCGCGGATGATGTTCGACAACTACTTCCCCAATTCTAAACCCTAAATTGTTTGCTAAAGCCGGAATGTAGCGGTGTAATTCTCCGTACAATTTAATCGACTGCAAAACTTCCCTACGGTAAGCTTTAAAACCGCAATTCATATCGTGCATTTGCACCCCAGTCAGCAAACACGCAACAGCATTAAACAGTTTGGAAGGTAAAGTTTTAGAAAGCGGGTCGTTCCGTTGTTTTCGCCAACCGGAAACTAAATCAAATCCCGATTCTAAATGATGTAAGAACTTAGGAATTTCAGCGGGGTCATCCTGAAGGTCAGCATCGAGAGTAAAGATAATTATCCCTGCGGCATTGCGAAATCCTGCTGAAAGTGCGGCGGATTTGCCAAAGTTGCGGCGCATTTTAATCGCTTTAATTAGTTTGGGATGTTGGCTGGCTAAATCAGTGATTTCTTGCCAGGAATAATCGCGGCTACCGTCATCTATGAAAATGACTTCGTAACTGTCAATTTCTGTTTGAAACATGACAAGTTTTATTTTTTCAAACAGTAATTTGAGGGTGGCTTCTTCGTTGTGAACTGGGATTACGAAGCTGAGGTGTTTTGGCATAGGGATATTCTATTTCATTTGTGTTGTCAATGAGATTTTTTTATTAACCGTAGAGGGCGCAGAGGGCGCAGAGGAGGAGAAAGAAAAGAGAGGTTTTTTAGTTTTTATTGATAACTTGGGAGTTTCGCAAGGCTACCCAACCTTTGCGGTTTTTAAAGGATGCATAGGCTGTCAATAATTTATCGGTTGGTGATGTTTGAATGTATCCTCTCCAAGCGGCGAATTCGTAGGAAGGGCCAAACAATTTAACTAAATCTGGGCGTGGAAATCCTGACATGGCAAAACCTCGAACGACATTTTCTTGGTTGAGAATGGCAATACATTTTACATTGTTTTCGGGGTCTCCTACCCAGCCAATTACTCTCGCTGCTGTTGGTGCCAGTGTGGTGGCTGTATCAAAATATCCGGGTACTCCGTCTTTGGGCGCTGACAGTAAATTTGGGTCTATTTTTTTGTCTAATGCTGCACAGAAATTGTGTTTTTTGATGTCTCGGTTAAATGGCACTAAGTTGTTAGTTTTTAATGCGTCGATTAACCCGATAAAAGCGGCAGGTTTGTTGCCTACGCGGTCTTTAATTAACGTTACGTCGGTGATGCCTAATTGCAGTGATAATGCTACTAACGGTTGATAGGTTGCTCTGTGGGCGATCGCCATTGCAGTTTCGCCTCCCACCCCGTACATTAAAATAATCGCAACTGTGGCGACTGCAAACAGCGATGTCAGCCAACGCCCTTGAATTCTTGGTGTTGGCTGCAACTCGCGCACCCACAATACTGTCAGCACAATTGTGCTCATCCAAAACAAGGCTGGAAGTGTGGCGTAGCGGGAAGCGGTGGCCTGTTCGACGCCAAATCCCGATCGACTAACCGCAGCCATTAACGCCGTTTGCAGCGTGTAAAGTTGGATTGATAGCCAAGGCAGCCAATCCGGGCGATCGACCTTTTTTACAAATAGCCAATAACCCACAAAACCAGTCGCTGCCATCAAGCCAATTATACCAATAATTGAAGCAACAATAATATTTTCGCTAAAAATTCCGCCGAGATAAGTAGGAATATATTCGAGAGTTTTGAGCGGGTTAATTTTAGTTAAAGAAGGGTGATGAGAGGGAGTTTTATAAGTTAAAAAATAAATGCCAATCACTGCAATCGAAGCAATGAAATACAAATAAGTTATTCGCCGAGGAAACCGCAGCACAACAGCAGCAGCACACAATATCGGCCACAAAGCTAAAGGAGTGCTGTAACTAATACAGCCTAAAACGCCAAAAACAATGCTGCCAATTACCCACTTATTTTGTTTCCCTCCTTCGTTACCAGGCTCTGCCTGGGAATGAATATCCAGAGGCTCCGCCTCCCTCTTTCTTGACAAAAGCGTCACATAAGATTGCAAACAAAATAGCGAACAAATCACAAATAAATTAGCAATTATCCAGTGAACACCGCTGAATCCCCGCATCCAATTGTGAGCAGCCGTCGGAGTAAAATTAAAAATAGAAATACAAAGGAGTAGCGAGATAAATTGCAGCGGAAAACGCCTCAATTTTAACGGCAGCAGAGCAATTAATACGTGGCACTGAATCCAAGCCAAGAACCAGGCAACTAAACATAAACCAATATTTGAACCTTTGGTGACAGCTATATTCAAGCCATAAATAATTGCCGGAATCAAGACAAAATGCTCGTTCGCCCGAAATATCCAATTAAAAGGATTTGTAGAGAAACCGTCTACTGAATAAAAATTCCAGGTCATCCACCAATAATCAAAATTAGACAAGTCTCCCGCTTGCGATATCAAGTACAAAATATATGACGCTGGTATTAGAATGCCGAGAACGGATGCGGCAATTAAAATATATTGTTGCTTGACTTTCATGGATTCAGACAGGGGGATATTTTTATTAATTGGTAGGGGCGAGTTTAGGTGAGAAACTTTGCATAAGCCCAGGCACATCTAAATTTTACAGTCAAGTTTGATGAAATTCTTGTGGGGTGGGCGTCCCGCCCGCCCGAAAAATACAACTTAGATGCGGGACAGCTTATAACAGATGATTTCTGAACAAAACCCGCCCTCGCGTTTTGAGTTTTTCTCAATTTTTTATTTCACTTCTCTTGCCAGCATTTGTCTGAGTCCTTGCCGCCAGTGGGGAGGATACGTGCCTAGAAGTCCTGATATTTTTACTGTAGAGAGGACAGAAAAAGCGGGGCGTTTGGCGGGTGTTGGATATTCTGCGGTGGTGATGGGAATTACGCGCTGAACTTTTAGAGGTAAGCCGAGTTGTGCTGCTTCCTCAAAAATGGCTATCGCAAAATCGTACCAACTACAAACTCCGCTGTTAGTGTACTGGTAAGTCCCAAAACTTTCTTGCCCAAGCAGAGGAATAATTTGCGAAATTGCCTCCGCTAAATCCCCCGTCCAAGTAGGACTTCCGATCTGATCTGCTACTACTCGAATTTCTTCCCTTTCCTTCCCTAACCTCAACATGGTTTTCACAAAATTACCTTTGCCGCCGTTGCCGTAAACCCACGCGGTTCTAATAATAATATGTCGGTTTCCTGCTTTCCGAATTGCTTCCTCGCCTGCTAATTTAGATTGGCCGTAAGTTCCCAGCGGGTTCGTAGAATCTGTTTCCAGATAAGCAGAACCGTGGCTGCCGTCAAATACATAATCCGTAGAAAAGTGAATCAAACTTGCTCCCAGTTTTTCGCATTCTTCTGCGAGAATTCCGGGTGCAATGCCGTTGATGGCGTTTGCTAATTCCGGTTCGCTTTCCGCTTTGTCTACCGCAGTGTAAGCACCCGCATTGACGACTAAATCCGGTTGAATTTCAGCCATTGCTTGACGGATGCTTTCCGGTTGGGATAAGTCGAGGCGAGTGCGATCGACCGCAATTACCTCTCCCGAAGATAATAAAATCGGCTGCAATTCTTGAGCTAGCTGTCCGCTGCCACCTGCGAGTAAAATTTTCATAATCAAAAAACTTGAGCTGTTTTCAACGTTTGTCCAGCTTGGTCTTTAGCTGATAAGATTGGTTGGGCACCATCTAGCGGCCAGTCGATCGCCAAATCGGGGTCATTCCACAGGATACACCGCTCGTGTGCCGGTGCGTAATAATCTGTAGTTTTGTACAAAACTTCAGCCGTCTCCGAAACCACTAAAAAACCATGAGCAAATCCCGCCGGAACCCAAAATTGCCGTTTATTTTCTGCACTCACCACACAGCCAACCCACTGCCCAAAAGTCGGCGAACTTTTTCTAATATCCACCGCTACATCAAAGATTTCGCCAGCAACTACCCGCAGCAATTTGCCTTGAGGCTGCTGCAGTTGGTAGTGCAAACCGCGCAACACATTTTTAGAAGATTTGGAATGATTGTCTTGAACAAATTCGACCGTCACGCCTGTTTTATCGAGAAAAGCTTTGTGATTGAAACTCTCAAAAAAGAAACCGCGATCGTCTCCGAAAATTTTCGGCTCAATGATCAGAACTTCCGGTATTTCGGTAGATATAACATTCATAGTTAGCTGTGAAAGTGATAAACTCATACTCAGTCTCTGCTATTTTACTATGAAAGCCGACGCATATCTCAAAAAATTGTACGCCAATCGATTTGATTCCCGACAACTGCAAGCCAAGGTGGCACTATGGAAAGTTTTAATTGACGAGTTTTTACAAGAGTATGTTCCTCCCGAATCAACTGTTTTAGATATTGGTGGCGGTTACTGCGAGTTTATAAATCAAATTGTGGCTCAAAAAAAATATTTAATTGATCTCAATCCAGATTCCAAGTTATTGGCTCATCCTGATGTTAAAGTGTTGAACATAGATGTTTTAAGTTTTGACGAGAAATCAGCTCTTAGCGAACAATTTGACCGGATATTTATCTCTAATTTTTTTGAACATCTCCGCAATAAGGAAGAACTCATACAAATTATTTCATTTTGCTTTGAGGCGCTTAAGCCTGGGGGTTCTCTCTTGGTTGTCCAACCAAATTTTAAATATTCTTTTAAAGAATACTACGATTTTATCGATCATCAATTACCCATTACCCACTTATCGCTGCAAGAACTTTTACAAACCGTCGGCTTTGAAATAGACCTAATTATACCCAGATTTTTACCATTTTCGACAAAAGGCAGACCTGCCTCGCCCTGGCTTTTAAAAGTTTACTTAAAATTGCCTTTTTTGTGGCGACTTTTGGGAGGTCAAATGTTTGTTAAAGCATCGAAACAAAACCCGAGAGGTAGAGACTCATGACTCGCAGATGCAGTCAGCTCCACGCAGAGCGATACATCTGCGTTTATCCGCGTTGATCCGACTGCATCTGCGGTTAAAAAATCCCTACAAAATCGAACTTAAAACCGCCTCATTAGCAGCAATCCAATCATAAATATCCTGCAAAGCCGCTTCCGACCCAATCACAGGCTGCCATCCAGTTTTCTCCATCACCCTCGAAGAATCAGTAATAAAAATCGGAATATCCCCCGCGCGTTCCTCCAAAACAGGAGGAATCGGAATCGATTTACCCGTAATCTTTTGGCACAAATCAGTTGTCTCAACCAAAGAAAGACTGTTGCTCAAACCGCCGCCAACATTAAAAACTTCACCATCTAATTTGGAAAAGTTTTCTAACTGATAATTAACTAACCTCAACAAATCTTCAACGTGCAGTAAATCCCTAACCTGCTTGCCGCTGCCACCAAAACCGATATAACTCAGCGACTTTTGAAAATAGTGAGCCGCCACCCACAAACCGCAAACTCCCTGATCGACTTTACCCATTTGCCAAGCCCCGGTAATCAACCCGCAGCGGTTAATAATTGCCGGCACATTGTATGCTTCCCTGTACTCCTCAATCAGCAATTCTGAAGCTAATTTAGTTGCTCCATAAAGCGAACGGTGTCCTTTTAAAGGGAAGTCTTCTGATATGCCCAACTCGGATATACCGGGTAAAGTTTGCTCGGGGGCGATCGCAAACCTATTCGGCAACTCTAACAGCTTAACAGATTTGACACTGGCGATCGGATACACCCGACTCGTAGACAAAAACAGCAAACTCGCACCCGTTTGTCTCGCCAACTCCAAAACATTCACAGTGCCGAGTAAATTCGTCTGCAAAACGTACTGAGGCGAACTAAAACCAGCCAGCACAGAAGGCTCCGCAGCACAATCTATAATGCAGTCAGCATTGAGTGCAACTGGATCTAAATCTGCCGCGGTGCGAATATCCCCGTAAACAAACTGAATTCCGCAACTTTTAAGCCGAGGCAGATTCAATTCCGAGCCCCGGCGACGCAGGTTATCTAAACAAATTATTTGCCATTCTGGGTGCAGTTTCTTCAGGCCAATTGCCAAACAACTGCCGATGAAACCGGCACCACCAACAATTAAAATTCTTTCAGGCATTCACTTTTAACTTTGCTATCTTTCTAGTCCGGTGGTAGTCGCCGCGAGACAGATGTTTTTCCAGCCAGACATATAAGACAATAAACAAATATCGACTGCCCATCTCTTTGATTTTCAGCTTAGAAATACCAGCCGTCCTATTGTACCACCTCAGAGGAATTACCGTATAGGAAAAACCCCTAACGATTGCTTTTAAAGGCAGTTCGACTGTCAAATTAAAATGATGACTCAAAATCGGTTGTACGCCTTCAATTACTTCTCTGCGGTAAATTTTAAAAGCATTGGTGACATCGCTGTACCGCAAGCCGAAAATACTTTTGACAAACCAGTTTGCTAAGCGGTTAATTGCTAACTTGTGAATTGGATAATCAACTATAAAGCCGCCTTTGATAAAGCGGGAACCGAAAACGCAATCATATCCTTCTTGCAACTTGCGGTATCCTGCTACCAAATCTATGGGATCGTCGGAAGCATCCGCCATCACAATTGCCGCAGCATCTCCGTCAAATTCGGCCAAACCACGGCGCACGGCAAATCCGAAACCGTTGGGAGGTTGATTGTTGATGTATCTAACTGTGAGAAAAGTCTCTGACAACTCCTGGCAAATATCAAGAGTTCGATCGACACTGTTGTCATTCACAATCAAAATTTCGTGCGGAATGCCTTCTAAATCGAGCGTCTGGGCGATCGCCCGCACAGTACCGTACAAACAGCCCTCCTCATTGTGAGCTGGTATTATCACAGAAATTTTCACTCCTCATCCTCCGCGCAACTGGACAAACTGGTTGTCAACAGGATTATACACCCAAGCTTTAATTTCAGTTTGGGCGATCGACAAATTCTTGTCCGACACATCAACAGCCCACCTTGCATTGTTGTATAATTCAGATTTTAAACTCTTAGCTATATCAGGACTGTCCAAATTTACATAAGCGTTAGCAAAAAAAGATTGTTTATCTCCGACAGATAGCAGTACAATGTTCGGCTGTTTCAAATTTTCTGGCAAAACCGCCCAACCCGCAGCCTTGACACCATCATTTTGCTTCACAGTCAAGGATTTATCGCTGGTTTGAGGTTTGTCTAAATAGCCGTAAACTTTCTCGGTATTAGAAATAAACTCTATATTTTTCGCGAACTTAATCCAACCTATTTGGTCGATTATTGCAGCGCCTTCTCTCACCAGCCAAGTTTTTTTGCTCAGCACCCTCAAACAGCTTTCCGGCGAATTATTGAAAAACTCCGAGGGTTCCAAATAGTTAATTAACTGCAAACAATCTTGAGCGCCTTGTTTGTAAAGAAGTGCTGATCTAGATTGGGCGATCGCCTGCTGTGAGCTAACAATAATTGTAGCAATTAACAGCCCTCCAATTCCCCGATAAATAAATTTATAATTACGCTTTAAGCTTGTTTTTGTTTCTGGATAATTACCTCGAACAAACAATTGCCCTAGATGAACCAAAGCAATTAAGAGCAAAATCGAATTAGTCGTATATCTCGACGATTCAATCGCGTGAATGGCTCCAAATTCAGCCCTCCCAGCCGTAATAAACAAAGAAGATAAAACCGAAAAAAAACCTATTAACAGCCAAGGTAAAGCCTGATATTTCTCAGCAATATCCTTCCTCTCTGTGATTGCGATGGACGAAGGAATCGCCTGGATTTGAGGTTGATTTTCTGACTTAGCACTCACAGATGAAGCTACCGAAATTGATACAATTTTTTTGCCAAAATAAACTACAAAAAATACAAATATCGCAAATATTACCAATCCAACAAATGCCGAAATTCCAGGCGAGCGCACAATTGGTGAACCCAGCAAACTTAAAAAGTAATCAATCACCACAAACGGCTTATTCAACAATGAAATAATACTTGCTTTCCGACTAGGATGATAATCAATTGAGTAAACAGCACAACTTGTCGCAAACAGCAGCATCCATGCGATCGCTCTTTTTCGTTTCTGCGCTGCATTTCCCTCCAAAGCCACCACAGCCGGAATCGCCACCAACCAAGACAGCAGGCCTTGAGCGAGCGAAAAACTAGCAATAAAGCAGAATACAGCAGCAATAGAGATTCTAATATTAGGCAATAATTTGTGATTTGAAACCAGCGCATAAACCGCAGCGACAAAACACAAATTCACGAAAAACCACGCTAATTGAAATCCCCAAAGCCAGTTTTCGTGCTGAACTAGAGAGAAAAGCAAAATACAAGTTAAAATATTAGCTAAATGCCACAAATCATCCGCGACCTTCTTAACTGGCATCGAGGATAACTTGTACATAGCAATAAAAGTTATCGCAGCCAAACCTATGCTGAGACACAACTGATAATTAATATTCCATCGGGAAGCAAAAGCCAGCACCGCAATAATTATTTTAGGGAAAAGTATGCGGTGGTTGCTGTGCAAAGCCCAAAAATCGTTAAAAGTTACATTTCTCGCAGCTATTTTTTCAAAAAGGCTAGCTAACCTCCACTCGTCATCAACGGGAACGTTAACGCTAAAATTCGCTACAAATCCGATTAATAAGAGGACAGGAATTAGATATAAAGTAAATAAGATTAATTTTTTCATCAATGTGCGATCGATTGCAGCCACCATTTTATACCAAGCTGCGCTCAACTTTTCTTTTAAGTAGGTCGCTCTAATTCTACTTGTTACCAGGCTCTGCCTGGTAACGCCGGGAGGCTCTGGCTCCAATTTTCATCAAAGCTTGCGAGGCACAGCCTCTGAACATCGGTTCCCTGGCAGAGAGAGCCAGAGAACCAGTTACAATGAGTCATCCTCTGCAGGGAGGAAAGGTTGTGTAGTAGGGAATTGTCTTAGCCTCAAATCAACCTACTTAATAGTCTTGAAGGTATCCATTTTCCCAGTAAATCGGTTGATAAACATCTGCAAAACAGTCCGCTTGCCAATATTGATATTAGAACTCACGGACATTCCCGACTGCAAGTTAACCTCCACTTCATTTGCCTTGTCCTTGTTCAAAACAAACTTCTGATTTTTGAGCTTAATTTTGGTTTTGAAAGCGTAGTATTTCCGCAGTTCAGTAGGAGGCTCAGCATCGCTGCTAATCTCTATCACTTCACCCTCAGCAGTACCAAACTCCATCGCCGGGAAAGCTTCTACATTCACTTCCACAGGCACGCATTGGTATTTCGTCAAACCCAGTTTCTCTCTGTTAACTTCCTTCTCTGGACAAACGCAACTTTTACCTGTTTCGCAGTCAATCTTTTCTCCGTCTAATTGCTTGCCGTGATACGCCTCCAATTTTGCCCGCTTCTGTCTCAAAGCATCCAATACCAGAGCCACATTGCTGTTTTCCAGATAGACAACTGCTTCCAGACCGTTTTCGTCATCCAAAACTTTGAGCAGCTTTTCAGTTTGCTGCGCTTCGTAATAAGCTTCTTCGCAGCGTGCTGGGCGCGGTTCGCCCGGTTTCACCACCGAATTAATAATGGATTGGCATATCGGATCTTTCGCTATATCCAGCTTAGCTTTCTCCTTCTTAGAAGGTTTCAAATCGAAGATAACACCGGATACCGGAGCTTTCAGAACTTGAGTGTCGCGGTTTTGTTGAGCCTTTTCTAGCTGAGCGTTCACCTCGGACAGCTTTTTCAGGTTTTCCACTTTGAAGCGGCTTAGCTGAGAATCGCTGCTGGCAATTTGTTTCTCGTTTTCAGCAATTTTGCTGTAAAGTTCTTTGGCCCAGGAATCCTTGGTGTTTTTTAACTGTTCTTGGGCGCGGGCGATGGACTCCTGAATGCGTGCTTGCTCTCCTTGCTGGCGCTGTATGTCAGCACTAATTTTTTGGATGTCACCTTGACGCGCGTTAATTTCGCCTCGGCGCGTATTGATTTCACCGAGGCGTGTGTTAATTTCGCCTTTGCGAGAGTTGATTTCACCTTCGCGCTGCTTGATTTGATCTTGCTGTTTGAGAACCTCGCTTTGGCCTCTGAAAACATCTTGTTCTTGACGTTCTTTTTGCAGTTCAGCGATGGCTCCTTCCTCTACCAGGGGAGCGAGTCTGCCTAGAATGTTTTGATTCGACTTCAATACTTGTTGGGATTTTGCTAACTGTTCTTGGGCCAAATCTCTCTGAGCCAGGGCTGATTTTACTTGCTCTTGCGAAGAACTTAACTGCTGCTGAGCATAATTTAATTGGTTCTGGGCAAAACCCAATTGTTGCTGTGCCACTGTCATTTGATCGCCGGCGGCTTTCTCAGCATCCTGAGCTTGCTTCAGTTGTTTTTCCAACTCCTGAACTTGGCCTTGAGCAGCAGCAACGCGAGACAGAAATTCCGATCGATAATTAACATAAAGTCCTTGCTGGGCTGCATCAAAATTTCCGCTAGCTCCCCGATTGAGGTACAGTTCGTCAATCAAAGCTTGCAGCACTTGATTTTGTGCCGTGAGGCTCTGTCTGTCCTTGATTGTTGATTCTAGGTTAGAAGGAACAGCGCCTTGAATTTTGCCGTTGACAACTTCTTCGTAAAATTTATTTTCCTTTTCCAGAGCTTCTTTAGTTTTCTGTATCGATGTTAAATCAGCACTGGGTGCAAGGGGGTTGAAAGTGAGCAGAGGCTGGTTCTTTTCCACACGATCGCCATTTTCAACGTGAAGTCTCACCACAGCTCCCGTAGCAGGTGCTTGGATGTCTCTAGCACCATCTTTGAGCTCCAATTGGCCGACAGCGGGGACAGCTTGCTCTACGCTAGCAAAATAAGCCCAAACTAAAGCAGAAGTGGTCATCAGCATGATCATCCACAAAAACAAGTGCGACCAAATCGCTGGTTTTTCGAGAATGACTGGTTGCTCAGAAAGTATTAACGATTTCATTGCCATTTGTTAGTTCTCAGTTGTTAAGCGTTAGTGATCAGTTGTGAGTTGTTAGATATCAGGTATTCGATGACTCTTGTTGTTGGAAGAGGCAGTAGTAACGCCCTTTAAGAGCCATTAATTCTTTATGAGTTCCCCGCTCGACTACAGAACCTTGATCCATCATAATAATTACATCAGCGTTTTGGATTGTAGTCAGGCGGTGAGTAATGAAAAACACCGTGCGGCCGGCGAAAGCTTCTGCTAAGTTATTGCAAACTTGGCGTTCGGAATGGTAGTCGAGGGCGCTTGTAGCTTCGTCCAAAATCAGCAGTTTTGGGTTTTGCAAAATCGTGCGGGCGATCGCCAAACGCTGCCTTTGACCCCCAGAAAGCGACGCACCCCGCTCTCCCACCACCGTATTGTACCCAGCAGGCAAGCCCATAATAAAATCGTGAGCTACCGCTAATTTTGCAGCTCGCACAATCTCATCCGTACTCGCATCGGGATTACTCAGAGCAATATTTTCCTGAACAGTACAGTTAAACAGCAAAGTATCTTGCAATACCACCCCAAGTTGGCTGCGAAGCGAGTACAGTTCCACCTTAGAAATGTCATAGCCGTCAACAAAAATCCGGCCCGACAGCGGCGGATAAAGACGCTGCAACAGCTTCATCGCCGTACTTTTACCGGAACCGCTTCCCCCGACAATTCCCACAAAACTGCCAGCGGGAAATTCCAAATTCACATTAGCCAGTTGCAGAGGGCCACTTTCGAGAAATCGGAAGGAAACCTCCTCATAGGTAACCTGCCCTTGAATTGCCGGCAGCGGGATATTGCTCCGGTCTTCATCGCTGGTTTCCGTCGGCGTATCGACCACATCCTTGAGCATATCGATCGACATTGAGACTTCTTGGAAACTCTGCCACACGCTCACAAAACGCAGCAGCGAACCAGTCACGTTCCCCGAAATAATTCGGAAAGCAATCAACTGACCCAAAGTAATCTCATTTCCCAGTACCAAATAAGCTCCCACCCACAACTGAGCTAAGTTACCTACCTGGTTTAAAAAGCCGCTAATCGTACCTGCGGTAGTTCCCGTGATAATTGTTTTAAAACTGGCTGTAATGTATTTTGCGTAGCGGCTCGACCACTCCCATCGGGATTTCAATTCAATATTTTGAGCCTTAACAGTTTGAATCCCGCTGACTACTTCCACTAGATAAGATTGAGAGTCAGCAAAACGCATATTTCTTTGTTTTATCAGGCGCAGCACCAGCGGATTGATTAGAACAATCATCAGCCCCAGTATCGGTACCACTGCCAAAGATACAAACGTTAGCTGCACGCTGTAGGAGAGCATCACGGCGACGTAAACCACCGAAAATACCGCATCAAGAACCACTGTCAGAGCTGTACTCGTCATGAATTCCCGAATCTGGCCCATCATGCTGAATTTGTAGACCAAATCTCCCACACGCCGATTGTCAAAGTAATTTTGGGGTAGCCGGAGTAAGTGGTCGATTACCTCCGCACTCAATTTGACATCAATGCGGTTTGAGGTATCTATAAACAAAAAGGTACGCAAACCGTTGAGCAGTCCTTCAAACAGAGCAACTCCTAACAGAAATGCCCCCAAAATATCTAAGGTGTCAATGCTGCGCTGACCTAAGACTTTATCAATAATTACTTGGCTGATTAATGGGTTGGCAAGACCAAATAACTGTACAAAAAACGAGGCGAGCAACACCTCAAAAAACACTGTCTTGTGTTCCATCAGGGCCGGCACAAACCACCAGAAGCTGAACTGCTCTTTTTGTTCGACTTGCGGAGCTTGCAGCAGCAGGACTTCTCCTGATTCTCCCCAGATTTCTTTAAACTGAGGTATCCGCTTCCGCATCAGCCCCTGTTCGGGCGTGGCGAGCACCAATTCTTGCTCGGTGATGCTGTAAATAATGGCAAAGCTATCTTGCCATTTAATCATTACGGGGGCTTTGATGCGGTTGATGGCTTCTGCGGGCACTTGCGCCAATTGGGGCGTGAGGCCGATGCTTTGGGCGATCGCCCCGCAAGCTTGCATACTGATAGAACCGGCGGTTTTTAACTGATTTTCTAGAACTTTGCGGATGATATCTCGACGAAATTTGAGGCCGAAATACTTGCTCAACATTTGGAAGCAAGCAAGCGGGCCCTCAATCTGCCCTTTGGCGCGGAAAACTGGGTATCTCGCCGAATCCTTTGTTTGGGGGTCGGTTTTGGGTTCTGGGGGACGGTCTGGGCCCGGTAGAACCTCGATCAGTTTTCCACCGATCGGCGTGGGCCCTGGGCCTACTATATCTGGCGTGCCATTTAATGGGTCTGTTTCTTGAGGTTCTGGGGGTTCCCGGAAGCCGACCAAGCGAGCGCCGAGGCGGCCTTCTACTTTTAAGGATTTGGCTGCGTTTTCCACAGAGAAGCGGCTGCCGGTGGGAAAGTCGCCCAAGACGCCGCTGCTGACGAGCCAAACTCGATCGGCATCTAGCTCTTTGGCGATGTCTTGAGTTTTTTTGTTGCCGTTTGGTACGTTGACAACTGTCGCATCTTGCCAAGCTTGCAGAGTGAGTTCCTTGAGATTGGAAGTGCCGTCGGCTTGGCGCTGCAATTCCAGGCTCAACAGTTCAAATACTTCGCTCAAGGAACAGTGTTCGCGAAAGGCTTCTCCAAATGTCGGCTGTTTTTCCAGTACGCTCAGGAAATCTTCGGCAGGTAGGACGATGGCGATCACATCTGTAGAGGCAATCGCCGTTTCGCAGGGAACTCCCCTGAGCAAGCCAGCCCAGCCCAGGATTTCCTTCGACTGCACCAAGCGTAAACTTACGTGGCGCTGCGAGCGCTGGTCAAAGCCCAGCAGCCGGGCCTGGCCTTGATAGATAATTGCCACCTGAGTCGGCATTTTTTCCCGTTCAAACAGGGGTTGCCCCGTCCGGTAGCCAAGGAGTTGGCATTTAGCCACCAAGGCTGTCAGAGCCGTCTCTGACAGTCGGTCAAAGGGAGGTGTTTGAGCTAGGAAATCCTGAATTTGGGAGAGGGAAACAGCGGAAGAAGTCATCCAATTTTAGATTTTAGATTTTAGATTTTAGATTGAATCCACAGATGAATCCAGGGGGTTTTTGTCAGGATGCTACGCTTTTTCAAGTCTCCACGGATAAATCCGGGGGCCCCTGACCAAAATGCTTGACTGTCATGATATTGAAGACACGGAGGAGAGGGGCTGTAGCGGGCCTATTTGCGATATCTGTTCGGCGAGCCAGCTTTCAAAGAGTTCGTTAATCAAGTGCAGCCGCATTGATTCATCGAGCTGGGCCGGCATGAACTTTTCTAGTCGAATAATTACCATCCATTCTGCCAGAGGACGCGGCGTCCAGAGTTGATTTGGCTGGCTGACGGACAAAAGTTTGCTGATTGCCGGGTGGGGCTGGCTGAGGGGTACTGGGCCCAACAAGCCGCCTGACTTGGACTCGGGCCCTTCGGAATAGTCGCGGGCCACTTCAGCAAAGGTTTGTTCCCCTTCCAGGATGCGAAAGTAAAGTTCGTTTGCCAGTGCTGGATTTTTGGTGCGTACCAGGGAATAGACTACGTGGTCTAGGCTGGCTTTGCGGGTTAAAAAATAATTATCTACTTTAGGTCTCCAAGTGGCTTGCTTAAATTTTTCGATCAGCAAGGGCCTAACGGCCATCTCTTGAAGTTCTTCTTCCGTCATATTTTGGCCGCGCAGCCAAGCTTCTTTGGCTTCCGGGGCTGTCAGTTGGTGTTGTGCCAGAAAGTTCTCGACGGCGGATTGGCGTTCTTCGTCGCTGCAACTAAAGGATGCGATCGCTTGGTCTACTATTACACCCCGCAAGAATTGCGGCATCAACTGATACCGCTTCAGGAGCGATGGCATATCCTGAGCTTGCAGTAATTTATCGCCTATTTGAAAAAGTCCTGTCATTTTTTTATCTCCAACTGACTTGCGCTTCCCCTTTTAATTTAGCTGTGGCAGGAAAAGAGCGACAACCACTAACCCCTCGATTCCCCGATGATAGCAGACCGTCAGTGGGCTAGCGCTATTGCTGTCTATTTCTTGACGCTCTGCCTAGCGAGGGGTTCCCCGCGGGTCTCAGAATGGTAGCAGGATGCGAGAGTGGGAGAGTGGGAAAATCTTTACTTCTGCCATCTTCCTTCTTGCCTCAACATCCATCCGTTAAATCCCGTACACTGCTTAGTTGCTGAACTTCCTTCTTCCTTCACTCTCGGAATAGTCTTTCAAAGAGTGTGCCGAGTTGGGTCGAGCAAGCGCGACTGTCTAGATATTTCGGGTTTGCCGCCATTTTGTGCTCGATTCGATCGCGGTAGTGCTGGCGCAGTTCTGGGTTGGTTCCCAGTGCTGTGCTGAGCTCTAAATAAGAGTTCTCGCTGTTTGCTACCAGTTCCGGAATTAGCAGTTCTTCGAGCACTGCAGCTGATTGTCGCGATCGAGTTGTTTGCCCTTTTCTTACCACTACAGGCAACCCCACCAACAGCGCTTCTGCAGCATAGCAGGCACTGCTGTATGGATAGGAGTCTAAATATATATCAGCCAATTCCAGACATTTTATGTAATCGGCGCGAGATGGCAGCGCTTTAATCACAACTAAGCGCTTTTTGTCAACCCCAAATTCGGCAAAGAGCGATCGAATTTGTTTGTAAAAAGGCACCGTCGGATAGTTTTCATTGCGGGAACGAAAGGGATACAAAACTAAAATAGAATTTGGTACCGCCGCAATAATTTTTGCCCAAGTTTCTCTCAATTCTGGGATAATTGTAAAAGCTTGAGCGCCGGACATGAACACTACAGATTCGTCTGTAGCTCCCCAACTGCTGCGAGTCGGTTGAACTCGGGCAGGTGCCGATCCTACAGTATAGCTTAAACAAACTCCCGAGCCTTTTAAAGTAATTAATTTTTCGCGATACTCTGCTGCTGCACCTGCGGGCAATGTCAAATCTCCGGCCATGAAATAATCGATATTTCGGGCGCCCGTGGTTGCGGGGGTTGATGCAGCGGTAGCTATCTGCACCCGGGCTAGTCGGTGCAGGCACAGCAGCGCGCTTGGTTGAGAAGTGTTGGTAGTATTGGTGCAGATTAGCAGAATATCTAAATCGTGCGATCGCATTTCTCGGACTTGATTGGGCAAATCTTCTGACAGTTGCACCAGTTTGTCGGCGCAATTTTCGCAATATTTCCCCAGTCGCTCGTCTTGTACCTGGAAATAGTACACGATAATTTCAAATTTGCTTCTGTCTAAATATCCAAAACTCGGAATTGCAGCACGAGTCTCGCATTCATCACTAATTTTATCAAGCAAAAAGCCAACTCGGATTTTAGTTGTTTCTGGTTCTTTGGGAGGAAAATTCCATTCTATTTGACAGCCGATATTTTTCAAATAAAATTCCAGAATATCAGCTCGATGACTCAATACATTAAGCTGATTTGCTTCGCTCAAATACAAAGCTTGGAAGCTAACTGTTTTCGCAATAAAAGCCGCCAAATAACGCCACACTTCTGAATCGGGAAAACTGGCGATATTAGCAGCGACATACTTGATTAACTGCTGGAAATATTCAGAGTACCTTTCAATTTCCCAGTTTTGTTTAAAATAACCGGGAGACTGAAATATAAATTTCAAAAAGTCCTCAAAAAACCACGGGGTAATTGCTGCATTTTTATACTCAAGTGGCAACTGATAAGCGTCGCGGTACAGCATCGCTGCGAGGAGATATTGCATCTTCTCGGCAATTTCCCCTCCTTCAGCAAGTTTCGAGGATAACTGCTGGACAAAACTTTGTTCTTCCTCAGTTAAAATTTCATTTTTTAGGGCGCTATTTAGGAGCAATTTATGAGCTTTGCCCATGTCTTTCAAGTAAGAATTTTCTAATTTTCTCGCTGGCAAATTCAGCCAATATTCAGCTAGCTGTTGGCGGTATTGGCGCAGCACGAGAAGAGGCTGTTTTGAGGGGAATTTATTGTATTGCTCAAGCATTGCTGACAATTCCGATAAACTCGGCTGGGTTCTCAATGCCAACTTTTGGCGGATTTTCTGTTGGATTTGTTGATCCAGGAAACTGTAATCAGGACTATTTAGTAGTTTTTTGTAAAATCTGACTACATCTTTATGATTTTCCCCAGCCGCGAAGTTTTTCCAAGTTTGTTGTTCGGGATGAATCCGCAGTGACGACAGTTTTTCGTCTACAAATCCGATATGATAGTTCCCCATGATTCGCCACCACATATCTAAGTCTACATACTGAGATAATCCCGAATCAAATAATCCTATTTCTTCAAAGACTCTGGTGGCAATTAAGACGGTACTCGGTTCGCCAATTTTGTTTATGGGGTTGCTCAAGCAGTTAGTATCTGCCAATAATTCTTTTCCTGGCTGAATAGATTTTAAATTAGACCAACTTTTATGCAAATCTTTAATTGATTGGGAAGCTTTCCGCAAAATCGGGTTAGATTCATTTTCAGCTATGGTGATGCCTCGCGGGGAGAAAACCATACCTATTTCTGGGTTTTGTTGGGCGACGGCGACCATTTTTTCAATACATTCTGGTGCGAGCAAGTCGTCTTGAAACAAAAACTTGATGTATTGACCTTTTGCTTGGGATATGCAAAAGTTCCAGTTTTGTGATAAGCCGTAGTTGCGGTGCAGTACGATGCGGAAATCGACTAAGGTTTGGGATTGGAAGGATTGGGCGATCGCAACTGTTTCGTCTGTGGAACCGTCGTCGGATATAATCAGCTCTATGTTAGGGTAAGTTTGGGTCAAAGCACTTTGAATCGCTTCGCCAATAAATGCCGCTCCGTTGTATGTAGGAATACAAATACTAACTAAAGGTCGTGCATTTTTTACTGTCGCCCCCTGAGAGGACTTTTTCCGTATTCCGCCCTCCAAGCTTTTGAAATTATCTGTAATTCCGGCAATATATTCGAGACGGTTTTGAATTTTTCTCCCGACATTTGACGGATTCAGTAAAGTCTTAATTTCATCAGCAGCTATTCTTCCAACTTGCTGAGCTTCCCGGTAATTGTTGAAGACATGACGCATTAAATCAGCAGCGTGTTCGACATCCGCTTGGGCCCAAACATTGCCTTTTTTGTAAGGTCCGAAATCTTTCTCAATTGGGATTAACTTATACTTGACTAAATAGCTGTTGCCGACATTCATAAATTCTGTATTTGATGAATAGCCGGTGGCAATTACGGGTTTGCTGTAAAACATGGCTTCAGCCATGGTTAATCCGAATCCTTCGCAGCGGTGCAGCGATACGTAACAGTCGCAATTGTAGAGCAACCCATTAATTTTAGGTTTTGACAAATAGCCGTCTAGATGTTTAATATTTGAATTATTTGCTATGGCTGAGTTTAAGGATGCTTGCGCCGCTGAAAATTTGTTGGAGTTAGAAGATTTGATGACCAATAATACGCTGTTATCTTCCCCAAAAGCTTGTTTAAATGCTTGAATTGTCGCCAAAGTATTTTTGCGCTCGATGCGGCTAGAAAAGTCGAATACAAACAAGAAAATAAATTTATTTGTGGGTAAATTCAGTGCTTCTCTGTTCAGGGAAGGTGCGGCGAGAGCAATACTAGGCATGATTTTGATAACGGGAATTGGCGCTACTGCGGCAATTGCTTCGGCGCAATAGTTGCTGTAAGTCCATATTTCGTGAAAGTGATTAAATGCTGGCTGCCATTCTGGGGGAAAGGCGGGAAGTTCCCAGGCCCAAAAGCCGATGTTGTATTTTTTGTCAAAATAACTGGAACCTATATGTTTGATAAAGGTTGCAACTTCATCTGCGTTGACTTGAATTAAGTTTACGGGATAGGGATTATCTTGGCTAAAATTTTGATAGGTGGTGTCTTTCTTGCGGTGAGGACTGCGGGTAAAATTGTTTAGGGCGAACGGAATACCGGCGGCTTCTGCAGCCCTGATGTTTGCTCTGACACCTTCTCCTATGCCAAATTCGCCGTTGATGTAGCCGGCGATGTTCATTCCTAGATTAGGGTTCATAGTTTCTAATGTATTTAGCACAGTGTAGTGTGGATTTTTTGAGGAAAAGCAGAATTAATTGATCGGCTCAATTGCGCTAAAAAAGGGTAGGGTAGAGAAGAAATTATAATTTTGCCGAATATTTGCTAACATATAGCAATCCTGGAGGATTGGTGAATAAGATTTACAGGAAACGCTCTTAACGCAGACCACGAAAATAGAAAAGAAAAAAAGTTCGCAACTGAGAATCTAGTGCTTGACAAAGATAGCGATCGCCATTGTATACTGGCATCGCAATGCTAACCTTCGGCTGGTTGTCTGTCGGCATGGGTGGCTCTGTTTTATTTTACGATAAACTAATCAGGAATTTTAGACAAAGTGATCGATCGCGCCAACCACGACTTCTTGAAGCTGCTACCGCCGGATGCTAAAGTCATTGTTGAAATTGGCTGCGGTACGGGTTCGACGGGCGAACAGTACAAGCTGATCAATCCCCATTGTCAGTATATTGGCATTGAATGCGATCGAGAAAAAGCTAAAATTGCAGTCGATCGGCTAAACTGGGTGACGGTAGCCGATATTGAAGAAATTGCCATCGAAAGTCTCGAAATCGCTCCAGGAACCGTCGATTGCTTAATTTTTGGCGACTTGCTACCCTATCTCAAAAACCCTTGGGAAGTGCTCAAGCAGTACAGTGGTTTGCTGAATCCAGAGGGGCAAATTCTCGCCAGAATCCCTAATGTTCAATACTGGCGGCGAATTGTCAATCTGTTGCGGGGACAGTGGGAGAATCCCGACAACAAGATGCAGCACTGGTTTACCCTAGAAAGTATTAAATCACTATTTGCTCAAGCAGGATTGCAGGTTTACGAATTTCAAGGGAAGGGACACAAAACCGAAAATTTTGTCCACTTTCAGGAATTACTGCATCCAATGGTAAAGGCTTTAGAGCTCACATCGAGCAGTTTTGCTACGGAAACAGGTGCTGAACATTATATCGTGCGATCGACCAAATCGACCGTACCTGCGCGCAGACTGCTGATTCAGACTATCATTATGGCTCCTACAGGGTGCGATCGCGTGCGAGTTTTGGAACCGGACAAATTTAGCGCCACAATTCCCGGTGTCCGCACCGTATCCGGCGTGAAAACAGCAGGCTTAATTCCCCCTTTGCCGGAAGAAGAAAAAGTTTTCATCTGGCAGCGGACAATCATGCAATATCCTGCCTACATTCCTCAACTCAAAGAACTCCTGCAACAAGGCTATTTAATAGTAGCTGAAATAGATGACAATCCCATCCGCCGCCGCGAATATGCAGATAATAATTACCTCAGCTATCGCGGCTGTCACTGCGTTCAAACTTCTACAGAACCCCTCGCCAAAATTTTGCGCCAATACAATCCAAATGTGGCTGTATTTCCCAATCACTTAGCTTATCTACCTCCGCCGCGAATTTATCCGGCAGAAGATACAGTCACAATCTTTTTTGGTGCACTCAACCGCGAAAAAGATTGGCAGCCGATTATGGCAGCACTCAATCGAGTTTTAGTCGCACACAAGCACCGGATTCGAGTTAAAGTAATCCACGACAGAAAATTTTTTGAATCATTGAAAATACAGCAAAAAGAATTTGAACCCTTTTGCAGTTACGAACGGTATCAAGAAATCATGTACAGTTGCGATATAGCTTTGCTGCCGCTTGTTTCCAACCCGGTTAACGAAACGAAATCCGACTTAAAATTTATTGAATGTGCAGCGCGGGGAGTAGCGGTGCTAGCAAGTCCCACCGTGTACGAACATTCGATTGTCGAAGGTGAAACAGGATTGATTTATAGATATGAAAAAGAGTTTGAAACCAAACTAAATTCGCTGATTTCAGACACTCCTCGGCGCCGGGAAATAGCCGCGAATGCTTACGAATGGGTGCGCGACAACCGCTTGCTGTGCGGGCACTACCGGCAGCGCCGAGATTGGTACTTACAGATGCGAGACGAGTTGCCACGTTTAAATGCTGAGTTGCGCGATCGCCTGCCGGAGTTATTTGGTGACTAAGTGCGGTAAGATTTATAGGCTATTGTGCGATCTTACTGTTTTATTGTTTAATTTCTAATTGTTACTCCACACCAATGCGAATTCTATTCACTATTGCTCACTTTTACAATCCCAGCGGCGAGGGCAAACACGCTTCCCAGCGAAATGATCCGCAACCGCGACTGAATGCTTTAACCGCTTGCGTGACAGCGCTGCAAGCTTTGTACGGCAAATCTCAGTCCATGATTGACATTAGCGAATGTGCAACTATCCCAGCAAATCAATCTCAACAGCACGAAATTGACATTGTTATTTGCACTACTCAAGGTTATCATCTGTTGCCTCAACTGCCCGTGCAGCCCAGATGTTTTATGCACCACGCTACCAAATGCGAACCGCTGCTTTTGGGGTTTGAGTGTCAAGCAGTTTTGCGAGCGTGTCTTAACAAATACGATTATTTCTGTTATTTGGAAGATGATTTAGTTCTGCACGACCCGTGGTTTTTTAGTAAATTAAAGTGGTTTACGCATCACGGGGGAAATGGGAATTTGCTGCAACCTAATCGCTATGAAATAGCGCCTAAAGGCGCGGTTTTTAAAGCATATGTTGATGGTGATTTAGCCGACTCAGCGACTTCTCCGTTTCAAAATGTAGAGGAGCAGCGACAGTTAATGGGAAAAATCATGGAACAAACAGTCGCTTTTGAGCGAGCGTTGAATCCTCATTCCGGCTGCTATTTTTTGAATGCGGAACAGATGGCACACTGGGCTAAGCAGTCTCATTTTTTGGATAGGGATACTAGCTTTATCGGCCCGCTGGAAAGTGCCGCGACTTTGGGAATTATGCGGACTTTTAGAGTTTACAAATCAACTCCTGCTTATGCTAATTTTTTGGAGATTCAACATTTTGGCACGAGTTTTCTGAACCTGATTGGTAATAAGGTGAGGGTGCCGGAAGCAGGATAAGTTAAGATATTCAGGTAAGCTGCAATACTTGAGAGGTCGCATGACCCCGGCAACCGAAAAAATTGTCCTTCCCTCTCCCTTCCCCGACCACACTCAACTGCCAGAGGAAGACGGCACTTTTGTGAAGAATTTTCAGGAGCATCCCCAGAGTATTATTTTGACTGATTCGATTGGGTCGGTGTTGCAAGAGCTTCATCCCGATGGGCAATATGCTATAGGGCAAGACTGTGGCATCTACTGGCGAGAAACTGACCCGCTTGAAAAGGGAGCAGAAGCTCCAGACTGGTTCTACGTGCCGAATGTGCCACCAACATTAGGAAATCAGATTCGTCGCTCTTACGTGCTGTGGCGGGAATTCATGGCTCCGATGATTGCTTTGGAGTTCGCATCAGGAGATGGTTCAGAAGAGCGGGACACAACCCCACTATCGTACTCGGAAGTTGGAGCGGCGCAAAGACCTGGGAAGTTTTGGGTATATGAGCGGATCATGCGGATTCCGTTTTATGGCATCTATCAGATCAATAGTGGCAGGCTGGAGGTTTACAACCTGAACAATGGGTTTTACCAGCAGTTGCTTCCGAACGATCGCGGTCATTATCCGATCGCGCCAATGGGCGTAGAATTAGGACTGTGGGAAGGCAGGTATCAAAACCAGACAATGCTGTGGCTGCGGTGGTGGGATAGCGAGGGCAATTTGCTGCTGACAGGTACAGAACGAGCTTCCTTAGCAGAGCAGGCTTTGAGTGCAGAAGCCCAAGCGCGGCGGGATGCTATCCCTCGGTTGTTGGCAATGGGATTGAATAGAGAGCAAGTGGCAGAAGCACTCGGTTTATCAGTAGAGGAAGTTAGGCAGAATTCACAATCTTAATGTTGGTTTTTATTAATAAGAAGTCAAAACATCGCCGATTTTAACTGTGCCGCTGTTGATAATTTTGGCTAAAACTCCTGTTTGTGCGTGACCGAATTCCTTTTGGAGTAAACTGAGTAGGGAAATATCCCGATCGCCTGTTTCTGGATTCACTTCTATATTGACACAGCGACCGATTCGTGCTGTAACTTCTATGCGCGCCGTGCCTAATTGAAAGTGTTTTCCGATCAACTCAAATTCTGACCAAGCTGCCATACCTTCTAGCACAATGTTGGGGCGAAATCGGCCCACGTCAATGTTTTGAAGAGCGATTTCTGTTAATTGGTCTAATGTGGCTTGACTGAGTAAAGAGATGTGTACGGGTTCTCGATCGGGATAACGAGTTTCGCCGCTGCTGTCGCCGACTAATTGCAAAGGTGCAAACTGCGGGTGTCTCGCTTCTTTTGTGGGTTCAATTGCCGCCAGATATTCTGTGAAAAAAGCGCCGATGCGATCGCGTCCCGCTGCTGTGTTCGTTTCTGCGGATAACACTTCAAATCCTTGACGCTTGACTGTTAAAACCGTCGTTTCCGGTTGATAATCACATTCCAAAGCTGCTAACAGAGGCCAATCGTTTTGAACGGCAAAATTTTTTTTGCTCATCCAAGGCACATTATCTGCGGGCATCTTTGCAGCTTCAATATTATCTGCAAACATTAAGGCAAAAGCTCGATCGCCCTTAATTCCGTGCCCGGCTGTTAAAGCAAACTCCGACATTTCTTGCGGTGTCAGCCCTTTAATTGGATAAATAAATAACTGTTTTATTGTTGCTAATGTCATGTTTTTTTTTAGCTGTGCTTCAATTTAACCTAAACTTTTCTCCCCCTTACTATAGCAATCCTTGCAGGAGTCGTAATTTTTTTACCCCAGCCCAACCCTCCCCTTACCAAAGGGAGGGAGTAAGAAATTCACAAATGATTTAGGATTGCTATAAGGCGGGCTAGGGGGGTCGAAGCTATTTCACAAACATTAATAAAATTGCTATAAAAACCCGATTAAGCTAGCAATTCATAGCGGCGGATATCTGGAGGCCCAACGGCCAAACCGTCTAATTTCTGCACAGCGTCTTGAATGTGAGTTGAACCGAGATGTAGTTCGAGCAAATCTGCACTTTCCCACTCTTCAACGAAGGTAAAATCTGTGGGATCGGCTTGATTTTGCAGGAGTTCGTATTTGATGCAGCCTTTTTCTTTGCGAGTGGGATCTATAATGCTCAGCAGCAGAGATTTAAGTTCTGCTACTTTGTCGGGAAAGGCAGCGAGGCGGGCGACTACTCGCAAGGTTGTTTTGGACATAGGAGAAAGGAGGATCTGCTATTTTGATTGAATTTACGGATTTCAATGGGGCAAGCACTGTCATCAGTAACTACTGTAGCGCGGAATGGAACCAAATCAGCAGCGTACTTGCTGCTATGCCACTGCACATAAAACCTTCAGGCCAAGCTGGAGTTGTGGGCAATCCAGTTTTCGATCCTGTAGCAACAAATGAATACATCAAAACTGAGTTGGTCAAACTTGGATGGCAAGCGAGAATCCCGATTCCGCCGATATATCAATTTTTGGGAACAGATGTTGACTTTGGCTCGAATGGTGCGATTGTAGAAGTTCAGTTTTCTCACTATTCATTTCTATTAAACAATACCGTGCGATCGCAATTGTTTTTCAACACTAACACGCCTCTCACAGGACAGCCCGTTAGGGTTGTTATTATAGTTACAAGATCGCAAATGTTTCCTGCTGCTAATAGCAGCCTTTACTACGAGCAAGCTGTGAACCAGTTAACAGTATTATCGGCCTATCTATTTAATGTACCGCTCAGAATAGTTGGTTTATTCAAGCAAAGGAATACAACAGTACCTGCAAAATTGACTGTTTACAGCGCTCAAACATCAAGGACAATAGTAACTCAGCAAGAGTGTGAATGTCAAATAATTTCCGGGCCTTCGCCCCGCAGTCGCAGTTCTATTCGGATTATGTGAAAAAGGATATACTAGCTCCACAGCTCAAGTTCTAATTGCTCTCCAATTTTAGTAGAATTCAGCGTTTTCTTACCGTTGCCATTTAGCTTGAGGTCTACTGGTGGAGCTTTTCCGCGAATACCCGCAGCAAAAGCAGCTTCCTCATAGAGCAAGCGTTTCTCCATTTCTTCTAAGTGATACTCTTCGGGATATATTTTTGCTTTGCTGCGTTCTGTTGGTTTTTTACCTACTTGTACGTCAAACCGAAATGCTTCAATTGGCTGTCCGGTTTTTTCTACATAGTCCCGCAGAGTTTTTAAGTTGGGGAAATAGCCGCGCTCGTCCGGTTCCCCGCTTAAACGACGCAGCGCAACTTGATAATATTTTAGATCCAATTCTGCACCGATAAAATGCCGATCGCAGTTTTTAGCTACAACGGCCGCCGTACCCGAACCCATATAAGGATCGAGAACAACATTACCTTTCACGGTTGTAGTCAAGACAATTCTAGCTATTAAGTCTTCGGGAAATTGACAGGGATGTATAGTTTGTTCTTCGTGGTTGTGTTTGACGTTGCGGAACATCCAAATGTCGCCGGGGTTTTTCCCGTCAGGATTGCATGAAAGTTCGCCTTTGCGAGAACCCCGGTAATGTTTCTTATTTTGATACTTTTGCGGTACTCTAATATCGTCTAAGTTAAATATATATTCATCGGATTTAGTAAACCAAAGAATTGTCTCGTGACGGCATGAGAATTTCTTTCTGCCGTGCAAACCGTGCTGTCTCCCCCAGATTATTCGATTCCGAGGAATTAACCCGCAAGATTCTAGAATTGGGAAGAAGCGAATATCGAGCGGAATTAGCATACCCCGATCGGAGAAAGCACCGACTTGCCAGAACAGCGAACCTGATTTTTTGAGAATTCGGCTGCACTCTTGCAGCACAATTCTCTGTTCTTCTAAATAAATATTGAGAGCTTGCTTGGTCTCGTATTCCTTGCCCAAATTGTAGGGAGGAGAGGATACTACTAAATCAACGCATTCATCGGGCAAGCTGCTCAGCAGTTCCAGACAATTTCCCAGAAATATCCGGTCGAGCGGGAGCTGTTCTCGGTTCTGGTGCTGCTGCATTTGCTTGGCCTTTAATTTCAAAAAAACTTCTACTTTCACTGAAGATAACCCAAACCAGTCAATTAGTCAATACCTCAATCTTTGGGATAAAATCGCTTGTTTTCTGTAGAATATTCCCAGGCGATCGCCTCCGGGTCTTTTTCGCGACTCCACTGAGCAAACTCTGGCTTAAGTTTCCACTTGCCGATCGTAGTTGCGTGAACTTTGAATCTGCGGGAGAGTTCCGTTTGGGTAAAAGAGATTTTGGGCTTTTGAGGAGTCTTGGTTTGAGTAATGGGGAATAAATTTGGTTTTTTATCTTGTGCTTTTTCCCGATTTGTGGGAGGCTCTTGAACAGCTATTCCCGCATTAGCTGTTTCGCTTTGATTGACAGGTGGAGCTATTTGAAAATAATACAAAATTCCGCCTTGTTCTGTCACTTCAAAATCCGCTGCAAACTCAGAGGCTCGTTCGTCGAGATACTCTTGAACCTTTTCTCCGGGGAGTTTTGCATTCATCGCCAAATCCAAAGCCGTAACTCGCCCTTGATTTTCCTTGATTAACTTGTAGAAAACCGAGTCTAAATGAGCGAGTTTGTGTTTTTGTTGCTGCTGGTAGAGCCTCCAAGCCCAAGCAATGCCCGCTGTGGTGGCGATCGCCCAAAACATCGTTCCCGACTCGAAACTGGCAACCGCCGTCAAGGAAATAGGCAAAAGCAGGGTAAGATATCCCCAAATGCTTCCCTTCTTTAGGTTATTGCTGTTTTTGACCATAGTTCCTAAACAGGTACGTAGTTTAGCTTAGTAGAGCGTGTCTGAATGCCGGAAAAGTTTTTCGACAGTCGATATATCGGCTAATCGCTGACGCACTCTACTACACCATCCCAGAATCTACTTTTTTTTGCAACCGAGGGTTCATGTACTTTTTTCGCAAACAGATTGCCATCCTGCTGATAGTTGTTGCTTGCTGTACGCTGACGATTAGTTGCAGCGATAGCCGAGCTGTCCAGTGTACTAAATTTACTGAAATTGTCAACAAAGGCAACGCTCTCATTGATGTGGATAAAGACAGCAACGATGCTGCAACGACCGACAACTTAGCTAAAAATTTGAACCTGATAGCGAATGAACTTGAGGATCTGCGAATAACAGATCCAACCCTCAAAGAAATTCAGGCGCCATCGGTTAAATCCTTCCAGGAAATTAGTCAAGCACTCGGCGACATAAGCAAAAGCCTTCAGGCTGGAAATCTCGCTTCTACAAGTATAGAAGGTCGAGAGCAAATCCAAACCGCTCAAGCAGATATCATTAGAGCCGGCCAACAGGCGAATCAAGCAGCCGCAAATCAAGACGCTTTGACTAGCAAACTGATTAATTATTGTAAGGGCGATCGCTAAAGGCTAATAATTTTGAGTTATGAGATGGCCACGCGAACTCCAACAACCCACGGGGGGTGAATGAATTGGAGGAATGCGTCGCCTTCACCTACTATCTACCCCTTTGCAATTACCTAATTTAGTGATGAATTTCTAGATTCAAAATATAGCGACCGAGTTGTACTTTCTCCGACCACAACTCGTATTCTAACCGCAGGTGATCCGGTTCCGGCTTTCCTGTCAGCGTCAAGTTGCGAGTGAAGTTACGGAGTCGCAACTGTTCGGGAGTCGCCAGCGATTCGCCCTGAAGCCAATAACGGCTCAGCCCGTACATTCCTCGTTCCCAGCAGTGGCGGTAACTGTATTTGCCGTTTCCTTGCATCGTCATAATGACTCGATAGGGCGAAACTTCTAGCCAGAGCAACCGGGGTTTTGTAGTTGGGGGTAAGATTGTAACTTGCTCGGCAGATTTGTCGGAACCGTCGGAAAATTCGCGATCGATTATTGCTGGTTCGTGCAACAACAAGTGAAAACGCTCCCGGTCTTTTTGATAAAGCGTAGCAGCGGTTTCAACAACTGACCACAAAGGTAAATCTGTGGATACCAGGGATAAACTTACAGGCTTGCGGTGATGGGTCAGCATAAATAAAAGTTTAGGAGTTGTTGTGGATCGGGCAGTTTGAGATTTGAGATTTTAGACTTTAGACTTTAGATTGGCTGGGTTCCAAATTCCGGAGCTTTTGCTTAACAAAATGAAAAATCTACAACTCGCAATCGAAAATCTAAAATTGTTTAGTCACAATTCAATCATCTGGTCGATAACTCAGAGCTGGAGATGAAATCTAAGCAGATACACGGATAATATTGGTGAAATTAATGTAAAATCCGTGCCGTTGCGTCCGTACTCCTGTGTCATCGAGAACTGACAGCGGAGTCTCCGGGCGAGTTTTATCAGCTTTTAAGTTAACCGGACACATTGGGAAAAAACCCGCAGGCCGTACAAAAGACGACTGACTTAGGGCTGGGAAAAAGGTAGGATAGCTAACGCCATCCAATCCTAGTTTATCTCAATGCAAGCTGACATTATAACTACTACGCTTCTTGACAAAAGCCAAACTTTAAGCATTCAAAAACCTGCTTCGGGCTTATCACTGGTGGGGAGGATTAGAGTTCCGGGCGATAAGTCGATTTCTCACCGAGCTTTGATGTTGGGTGCGATCGCCCAAGGTGAAACTACTATTGAGGGACTACTCCTAGGGGAAGACCCCCGCAGCACGGCTAAATGTTTCTCGCTCCTGGGAGCCAAAGTTTCTGAACTCAACGCGGAACGGGTGACAGTCAGGGGCGTCGGAATTGGCGAGTTAGAGGAGCCTGTAGAAGTCTTGGACGCTGGCAATTCCGGCACGACGATGCGGCTGATGTTGGGAATTTTAGCTTCTCATCCGGGGCGTTTTTATGCGGTAACGGGTGACAGTTCTCTGCGATCGCGCCCGATGTCGCGCGTCATTAAACCGCTGCAACAAATGGGAGCGCAAATTTGGGGCCGAAAAAGTAATTCTTTAGCTCCCTTAGCGATACTCGGACAGCAGTTAAAACCGATTCACTACCATTCTCCGATCGCCTCGGCTCAAGTTAAATCTTGCATTTTGCTCGCCGGTTTGATGGCAAGCGGAGAAACTACAGTCACAGAACCCGCTCTGTCGCGGGATCACAGCGAGCGGATGCTGCGAGCGTTTGGAGCCCAATTGAGCGTCGATCCAGAAACTTGTAGCGTGACAGTCACTGGGCCGACACAACTGCAAGGGCAGAATGTGATTGTACCGGGAGATATTAGTTCGGCGGCATTTTGGCTAGTTGCTGGGGCGATCGTCCCGGGTTCGGAGCTCGTAGTCGAAAATGTCGGCGTCAACCCAACTCGTACAGGCATTTTGGAAGCTTTGGAAATGATGGGGGCCGACATTGAACTGCAAAATCAGCGAGAGGCGGCCGGGGAACCGGTAGCGGATATTTTGGTTCGCAGTTCCGGCCAATTGCGGGGATGCACCATTGCGGGCGACTTAATTCCCCGACTGATTGACGAAATCCCGATTTTGGCAGTAGCGGCGATCTTTGCGTCGGGTACTACAATAATTCGAGATGCGGCCGAGTTGCGGGTCAAAGAGAGCGATCGGCTAGCCGTGACTGCTGCAGAACTCAACCGCATGGGAGCCCAAATTTCCGAGTTACCCGACGGTTTAGAAATTACCGGGGGAACTCCTTTGACCGGCGCGGATGTTGACAGCTACACCGACCACAGAATAGCGATGAGTTTGGCGATCGCAGCCCTCAACGCCACAGGTATTACTAACATTCACCGGGCAGAAGCTGCTGCTATTTCCTACCCCGACTTTACCGCCACTTTACAACAAGTTTGCCATCCAAATTGAGAGCGGGAGAGTTGGAGAGACGGAGAGGGAGGAGAGGGAGGAGTGGAGATTAGGAAGGAGATGGGAGAGTGGGAAAAACCCTCTTTCTTCCTTTTTCCTGACATCCGTTACATCCGTCGATCGAATCCGTTGCCGAACTTCCCTCTTCCTTCAACATCTCTTTAAGAATCTTTACCTACAACTTGTTCTTTTAAAGAATCAATTTCCGTTAACAACTCTTGGCGGTTAGAAGCCTTGAGCAGATAGCGGTAAACAAACCAACCCGTATATCCCATGCCAATCAACTCAAAAATTGGAGCTACCAAAGGGACATCATTAAGAGCACCTAAAACTCCCAGCATTACCTTAATACTAATACCGCCTGCCAGGATTAAACCAACTGTTATGAGGGGCTTTTGGTAGTCAGCAAAAAAATTGGATAGATAGGCTGGAAGTTCCGACAAAATTGTAATAACTTGGTCTTTAATATCTTGGAACTGGCTGGCCGTTGTTTCTGTGGTTGTCACTGTAGTCATGACCCCCGGTTTGTCCTCAACCAGATCTACTGTCACGACTTCAGTGATTGTTTGTGTCTCGTCCGAAAAGTTAGCTTGTGTCATTGAATACTTCCTCCGTTGTCAGGTAAAATTGCAGGCTGTGAATTGCTGCCAGTATAATTCTCCGGCAATTAGCACAGCATCCGCGCTGCAGGGACTAATTGATGAGACTAAGGCAGAGTTTCACAAATTGCAAGCAAAAATAACGATATGACTTGATTTTAAACAATTGCCTTCGCTGCCAAATCGGTCTTTTGACTCATTTTTTCACTTGATCGAGGTCGATTTGATTCGGGCAAGGGCGTCCTTGTTCAAAGTCGGTGATATTGCTGATCGTGGTTTCGGCGATATTTTTCAAAGCTTCCTCGGTGAAAAAAGCTTGGTGTCCGGTAATCAGGACGTTGGGAAAAGTCAGCAAACGCTGAAAAACGTCGTCTTGAATAACGTGATTGGATAAATCCTCAAAAAACAGATCCGTCTCTTGTTCGTAAACATCTAAGCCGAGGTAGCCAATTATACCAGACTTCAGTGCTTTGGTGACAGCTTTAGTGTCAATCAACTGACCGCGGCTGGTATTGATCAGCATCATCCCCGGTTTCATTTGCTCGATCGCCTCTGCACCGATCAAATGGTAAGTTTCCGGTATCAGCGGACAGTGGAGACTGACAATATCAGAGGCGGCGAATAGTTCCGGGAGTGCGACGTATTCCATGCCTATGGCGAGGCAATCTGGGTTTTGGTAAACATCGTATCCCAGCAGGCGACACCCGAATCCGTGCAGAATTTGGGCAGTAATTGCGCCAATTCTGCCTGTTCCGACGATTCCCACCGTTTTGCCGTGGAGGTCAAAACCCAACAGGCCGTCTAGGGCGAAATTGCCTTCGCGGACGCGGTTGTAGGCCCGGTGGATTCTGCGGTTTAGAGACAAAATCAAAGCGACTGCGTGTTCGGCGACGGCGTAGGGAGAATAAGCAGGAACTCGGAGGAGAGTTAGATTTAAATCCTTCGCTGCTGCTAAATCGACGTGATTGAATCCTGCGGATCTCAGGGCCAGCAAGCGGACGCCTTTTTCGGCAATGCTAAGCAGCGTTTTCGCGTCCAAGGAGTCGTTCACGAACGCGCAGACTGCCGGAAATCCCGCAGCCAAAACGCTGGTTTCCAGGTTCAGACGGGGTTCAAAAAAAACTAAATCGTGTTTGCCGCCGACATTCGCTGCTTCCAGGAATGTGCGATCGTAGGATTTGGTGCTGAATACGGCTACCTTCATGATTTTTGCCTGCAAACCCAGTAATAGTTGGAAATTATTTTCAGATTAACTCTAAATTTTAGTAGAACGCCGTTGCCCCAAACAACCCAGTTTCCACGATCAATATTGAGTTTCGCAACGAGGCCTCTCTCAAGAAACCAGATTTTTAGCCGTAAGGCAAGTCTTGCTTATTGTTTTGAATATAATTGCTTATACTGTAGTAAAGATCGAGCGCTACTTGCTAATTTTTTTTAAAAATCAGATGCAAAAAAAAATCAAAACTCAAATTTATGAAATTTTAGAAAAATCCGAGGTGGGCAATTTATACAGTTTAGGAGACGATATTTTTATAACTTGTTTAATTGTGATTAACGTCGCAGCTTTTATTGCTTCTACTTCGCCCACATTGTCGCTAGAACAAAAGTTAATCTTGGAAAATATCGAAATTGTTTCATCCTTAGTATTTACAATTGAATATCTTTTGAGGCTGTGGGTTTGTACAGTCGATAGCAGATACAGCCACGCGCTTTGGGGAAGATTGAGATACGGTCTTACACCGCTAAGTCTGATCGATTTAATTTCAATCCTACCCTTTTACTCATTGCTGTTATTTCCTAATTTAAGCTTCGTTAATTTGATTCGCCTACTGCGCTTATTGCGGTTGCTAAAAATGAGCCGTTATTCAGAATCGCTCAGAACTCTGGGAGCAGTATTGTACGCTAAAAAAGAGGAGTTAATTGCCACTGCATTTGCAGTTTTTATTCTGTTAATATTTGCCTCTAGCGTCATGTATTTTGTTGAAAACGAGGCGCATCCAGAAACTTTTGCGAGCATCCTCGATGCAATGTGGTGGGGAGTGGTGACATTAACTACTGTCGGTTACGGTGATATTTATCCAATCACTCCTTTAGGTAAATTTTTAGGCGCAATATTAGCATTTTTGGGAATCGGAATTTTTGCGTTACCTGCGGGGCTCATTGCTGCGGGTTTTTCCGAGGAAGTCCAAAGAAAAAAGCAGGAAAAAATGGCGGCCAATTTACAACAATCTGCTAATTATCAATCGATCAAAATGCTGGCGGAAATCGAGGTCGGGTTTCAACAAAACCAAAGTGCGATCGCACTTCACCTCGAAAGTTCGTCAGAATTGATGAAAATGTGTGTTCAAATGGCAAAACAGAAGTTAGGAAGTGAGTTCCAAAATGAGCAAATTTTGCGCGATTTAGCTATTCATTTGTACAATGAAGCAGTCCGTAAGTTCGAGCTTTAATTACAGATATACATTGCCTGTGATTGCCACCGCATCGTTACCATCGCTTGTAATTAGTAATGATTGCTTTATGTAATGAGTAAGTGTCAATAGTTACTTACCAATCTGGTGGCAAATTGTAATATTCGAGAGTTGATTTATCTGCCAGCAAATCTTTGGTTTTTCTGTCAATTTTAATCTCACCATCCGCCAAAACTAAAGCCCTTTGAGTTGTTTTCCCGATCCAATTTAAATTGTGGGACGCGATCAAAATTACCTCGATCGGCAATTGGGACAAAACCTTAGCCAAATGACGCCGCCACGAGGGATCGAGTCCGTTCGTCGGCTCGTCTAAGATTAAAATTGCCGGCTCTAATGCTAAAATTGCTGCCAAGGCTGCTAATCTTCTTTGACCTCCCGAAAGTTCGTGGGCCGAACGGTTGGCAAATTCTACTAAACCAAATTCGTCTAATAGGGCTAAAGCTCGATCGCGCGCAACTCCGGGTGGCACTCCGTAATTGCGGGGACCGAACATGACATCCTCTAAAATAGTCGGCATAAATAGCTGGTCGTTAGCATCTTGAAAGCAAAATCCAATCTGCCTGCGCGCCTGCGATAACGTCGCCTCTTCCAACTTTTTTCCCTGCACTCTAATCTCGCCCGATTGAGGCATTTTTAATCCGATCAAGTTTTCGAGCAAAGTGCTTTTACCAGCACCGGTCAGACCGAGTAGAGCAACTCTTTCTCCCGGTTGCAAACTAAAAGAAATTCCCCGCAATACTGGCTTTTGATCGGGATAGCCAAATACTAAGTCTTGCACTTCGATTGTTGGTGCGGATTTGAGATTAGTCATCCGATTTTAGATTGTAGATTTTTGATGGCATAATTCAGCTTGTTCCCAGGAAGAGCCTGGGAACGCAGATCGGTCGGGTCTGCCTCCAATTTTCCTCCGCAAGAAGCGAGGCAGATCCTCTGGACATCGGTTCCCAGGCAGAGCTTGGGAACCCGTTAATTACCCCTTCCCAATTACCCATTCCCAATTACCGTAAGAAGCTGTTGTTAATCCGGCTGCTATGAAAATTGCTAATGTCAGCCAGAGTCGCTCTTTAGGTGTCGATTTTGAGTCGGAGGGCAAACTTCCTTTATAGCCGCGAATTAGCATGGCTGCGTGTACTCTTTCGGCCCGATCGAGACTTCGCAAATAAAGCGCTCCGATCATGGAAGCACTGGCGTAACGCAGCCATCCTCCCGTACCGGACAAGCCCCGGAGTTGGGCAGATATTTTCATGCGGTTGACTTCGGCCAGCAGGATTTCTAAGTATTGTCCTGTTAAAAGTACAATCTCTTGCAAACCTGCTGGTAGGGGTAATCCTTTGAGGGCGATTCCGAAACTGTGGGGTGGCAAAGTTAGCAGAAAACTGTTCATAATTAGCAGGCAAATTAGGGAACGCAGCAACAAAAAACTGGCGCGTTCCCAACCTTGGGGTAGCACTAATAAGGAGAGAAAAACCAATTCTGCTCCCAACAGTTGCGCTAGGGTTCGTACCGGAGCCCTGAGCCGAAATGACCACAAAAGTGCGATCGCCCCATAAATTCCCAGCCACAGCCAAGCGCCTGTCTTCAGAAAACCCATGCCAATCACAATTGTGAGAGACACTCGCAATCGAAAAGGTATGGAGAGTTTAGACATCTTTAGGTTTTACCACCAACTGAGCAATCCCAAAAGCCGCGCCGAAGCTGAAGGCAGACCCTAAAAGTCCAGCAATGCTAGTACCAATAGGCTGTTCTTCTAATCCTTTAACTGTGTAATCTGCTAAAGGAGTGGGATTTTCGATCGCCACAGCTTCTTTATCTTTAAATCCGTATTTTTCGGCTACCGCTTCTAACCCGTCAGGCCAACTTGAAGCGAACAGTGAAAGCACCCCGGAAATTAATAAAACTCCGATTACTGGCACTACCCATTTCTGCAATTGTGGCTGTTGTCCCGGCAGTAAATCCGGCCGCACTTTGACGAGATAAGTTAAAACGCCGCCTGTAATTACCCCTTCGCCAATCCCAATTAAAATATGTACGCCTACCATTGCTGGCAATGCGATATTGAGCCCTACTGTACCAGAAATTGCCAATTGGATCGCCACACTAATCGAAGCAGCCACGACGCTGAGGCCAGCGGCGATGCCCGCGGCTAGGGGCAAACGATTTCTGGAACCTCCCAAAAGTTGCTGCAATGGCTGCAACAGCCACCAGCCAACCCAAATGCCAACTAGCCCCATGTTAAAAATATTGGCTCCCAAGGCGGTGATGCCCCCGTCGGCAAACAAGACGCTCTGAATTATAAAAACTGTGCTCATCGCTAAAGTTGCCGCCCAAGGGTTCCCCAAAACGACGGATGCGAGCGCTCCTCCCAACAAGTGGCCGCTGGTGCCCCCGGCTACGGGAAAGTTGATCATCTGAGCTGCAAACACGAAAGCTGTGGTTAAGCCCATGATTGGGGCTTGTCGAAGTCCAAGACTGGCGCGGGTTCGATTTAGGGCAACTGCAATTACTGCTGCGCTTGCTATGCCGGTGGCAATGGCTACTGGCGGTGAAAGGAAACCATCAGGTATGTGCATCGATCTATCCCAAACGAGAGAACTTCCAACTCTTTAGTCAACTATTTTTTACAAAAATTTAAAACCCCCTCTGGGGGCATTAATGCGATCGAGCGATCGGGGGATTTGCGGCGGTCGATCGCTGATTTGACATAGATTCGGGCTTCACAGCCAAAGTTTTGAGGATGAAAAATGCAACATTAAATAATCCTGAAGAATTATTCGGATATTTTACCGAACACCCCCACATTCAAGCTTTTTGATAAGAACGATCAATGTTTGTTTACAGATTCATCTGCCAAATGTATTTACCACCAAGCTCAAGCAAGAATTTAAAAAAAATATCAAGAAAAAACTGAAAATCCCTAATTGGTTTTATTCCCACTCTTGAGAATAACTTACATTAAATTTGTGACCGAAAGCATCCAGGATACAAGCCCCCGGATTCATCCGTGGAGAAATAAAAAACCTGTGTCCGATGAAACTTGCCCCCAGAATTTATCCGTGGGGTCAATGCTATAATCAAAAATCAAAAATCAAAAATCGATTGACTTTTCCCATCGCAATGTGGCGCGTTAGGGAGCATATCATATTTGTAAAAACACTTCTTCTGGCTCCTTTCTTCTTCCTCTTCCCTCCTGCATCCTCCCTCCTGCCTCCTGCATCAAAACTCCAATTTTTAGCTTGGCTGCAAAAGTGAGATGCTGCGGCGCGTTAGCCAAAAAGAAAAGTTTCGCGGTTTTCCTGTCAAGTCTTTGACAATCGAAGAGCAAAATCCCGCTAATGCTGTTGCTAAGGGGGTGGCCTAACCAGCTATTGCGACTAACAGTCCGCTTCCGGCTGCAAATAATTCCAGTTTAGCTGTTGACAACCCCAAAAATTTGCCTGACAAGTGTCCATACGTTGTACGTTTCACTAATACGTCTACTGAAACGGCTATTGCGAGTAGCCCTACAGATAAGACTGTCCAAGCTGTACCTGTATCAGCAGCCCAGCAGAAAGTTTAGGGGGTAGATGGAACAAATCAGACAGCAGAAATTACGGCTGCCGTAAAACTAGATGAGTTAGCTCTAAAAGTCTACGATCGCATCGATCGAAGTTGGCAAACTAGCCCTACGTTCAATCAAAATCTAGTCTATCGAGTCAGTACAAGTCAAGATGGGGCGATCGGCAATTTCGAGCCACTCAATCAACCAGCCAAGGATTACACCCAAGAAACTCCTTTGCCAAATCTCCTCCAATCTCCCGAAACTAGCAGCAACAATGCAGCACCAGTCGCTAAGTTTACTGTAGTGTTTGCTCCTACTGGAACCTTAGAAGTTAACCCCTAACTCACATATAACATCTATATCCGGTAAGGTGCGCCATCCGCACCTTACTTTTCATTTTTAACTTAAATGTGATATTATAAACAGCGCCCTCTAAGGCATTCTACCTCTAAAACAACAAATGAAAGAACTTGACGAGAAAAAAACCCAGGAACTGCTATGCACCATCATGGAATGGGAACTTGCAGGTGTCGTGCGCTATACCCACTATTCACTAATGGTGACAGGGCCAAACCGGATTCCCATCGTGCAGTTTTTTAAAGCACAAGCAACGGAATCTCTACTCCACGCCCAACAAGCAGGAGAAATTCTCACCGGTTTAGAGGGGCATCCCAGTCAGAAAATTGCTCCCATCGAAGAAACCTACAAACACTCGGTGAAAGACTTGTTAGAAGAAAGTTTAAATCACGAGAAAAAAGCCCTCAAAAAGTATAAATCTTTACTTGAAGTCGTGACAAACTCCAGCGTTTATTTGGAAGAATATGCCCGCAATCTAATTGGACAAGAAGAATTGCACCAAGTAGAACTGAAAAAAATGCTGCGGGATTATAGTTGATTTAATCATTAGTTAATTGTTATGGGTTATTGGTTATTGGTTATTTCCAATCACCAATGACCAATCCCCCATACCCATGCGCCATGATTATAAAAAATGAATTTTAGTGAAGCCATACCAACTTTTGTAATTACCCTGCGCGAAGGCGTAGAAGCCGCCTTAGTCATCGGAATTGTACTAGCTTGCCTCAAAAAAGCCGAGCAAAGTCACCTCAATTCTTGGGTTTATGCAGGTGTTGCAGCCGGCATTGGTGCTAGCGGTTTTGTGGGTATTTTATTCAATGGATTGCTCGCAGCACTATCAACATCCGAGCAGCCTTACGCACCAGTAATTAAACAGCTATTAGAGGGCGTGTTGGGCATTGTGGCGATCGCAATGCTAAGCTGGATGCTAATTTGGATGACTCAGCAAGCTCGCTTTCTCAAAGCAGAAGTTGAAGGAGCAGTTACAGCAGCTTTGACAGAAAATAGCAATGCCGGCTGGGGCGTATTTGGCTTAATTTTTATTGCGGTACTGCGCGAAGGTTTTGAAACAGTTATATTTGTCACCGCTCAATTTCAACAAGGTTTCACTCCTGCTTTGGGAGCTTTGGGCGGTTTGACTGGGGCGGCAATCATTGGCGCGCTACTGTTCAAGTGGGGCGTAACAATTGACATCCGCCTATTTTTCAAGTTTATGGGGATTTTGTTGCTGTTAATCGTGGCAGGTTTGGCAGTATCTGCACTCAAACATTTTGACCAAGCCGCTGGCATTTTGTCACAGATGAATAGCAAATATGCAGGGATTTGTGTTTATTACGATCGCCTGGCACCACTCCACTCTTGTATTTTAGGGCCTATGGTGTGGAATGCAGCAGAAATTTTGCCCGATCGACAATTTCCAGGAGTGATTCTCAAAGCACTTTTTGGATACAGAGATCGACTTTATCTCGTCCAAGCAGCCGCTTACACAATATTTTTAGCCACCATCAGCAGTCTTTATTTCCAAAAATTAGGCTCTCAGGCCACTCTTCCCAAGCAAAATACTCAGCCAGCTCGATCGGAAACTCGCCCTCAGTAGGTATGCAAGCAGTTGTTATCGATTGTTTTGCTGATTCCAGGCCGAGAAAAAAATTAGCCAACCAGGCAAAAAATTGCCCAAAAATTGTCAGGTTGCGGGATTGATTATTTGACTTTTATATCATATGATTTAAAGATGTTAATCTAGTTTAGTTTTTTATAAATATTTGTATTGATATTATTTAATAATACCGTCAATTCCCCAACAAAGCAAGCCATACACCCTCAAAAAATACCAAAATTTTATCAGCAAAATTAACTAACTTAAAAAAATTACAGTTAACGGTTAACAGGGTTATGGAAAACGCGGACTACCGTTAGGGCGATCCTGTGAAGCCCCAGGCGCAGGCTGCAAAAGTTAAGGCTGTTCTTCCCGACCAAGAATCTGCCCCCAGCAAGATTTGGGACAAACAGTTTTCTGATATGCGCTCTTAGGGCTTATAATAAGTACAAGAATATTTACAGAGCCCCGAGAGTTCTTAATCAACCTTATCATCCTTAATGAAGCTTAAAATTAAAAAATTGTTCGTTAAAGTTACCTGGAACCCCCAGAAGGCTGTAGGATCTGCCATTCGGTTAGCGGTGAGATAAATAATGATGCCTCGGATACTTGTTATTGATGATGACGCGGCGATCGCCGAACTCGTAGCAGTCAACCTAGAAATGGCTGGCTACGAAGTCACCCAGGCAGAAGACGGCATCAAAGGTCAGGCACTAGCAATACAACTGCTCCCCGACCTGATCATGCTAGACCTCATGCTGCCTAGAGTAGACGGATTCACCGTATGTCAGCGTTTGCGGCGTGACGAGCGCACCTCAGACATTCCCGTCTTGATGTTGACCGCCTTAAGTCAAACTCAAGACAAAGTAGAAGGCTTCAACTCCGGCGCCGATGACTACCTGACCAAACCCTTTGAACTAGAAGAGATGCTAGCCCGAGTGCGAGCTCTACTAAGGCGCACAGACCGCATCCCCCAAGCTGCCAAACACTCCGAAATCCTGAATTACGGCCCGCTGACCCTTGTCCCCGAAAGGTTTGAAGCTGTTTGGTACGATATGACCGTCAAACTGACCCACCTAGAGTTTGAGTTGCTGCACTGCTTGCTTCAGCGCCACGGTCAGACAGTCTCTCCCAGCGAAATTCTCAAAGAAGTGTGGGGTTACGACCCCGACGACGACATCGAAACTATTCGTGTACACATCAGACACCTGAGAACCAAGATGGAACCCGATCCCCGACATCCTCGGTACATCAAAACCGTATACGGGGCTGGTTATTGCCTGGAGTTGCCCAACAACGAGCAAGTAGCTGAAGAAACCAAATCCTCTGCGTGAGCTAGCGCGCCAAATGCAACAAGCAGTTAAAAATCCCGCTAGAAAAGCCTGAGAGCATTTGCTCTCAGGCTTGGTTGTTTGGAGTTTGAGATGAATATGTCAACAAGTAGGCATTAACTCTCTTGATTCGGAAAAAAACAATCCCGCGCCCCCCTCTAACCATACTTTTAGAGAAGCTTGTCCATAGGAAAGTACCGGATTTCTTTTTCCACCTTGTCTTTTCCGAGAGGATGGGATACCTACTTAAACAATACTCTAGCCATAATACTCTTTAATAATATTATTTATCAATAAATTTTGAGATATTCCTTGATCTGCTATTTTTGCTAACTAGAAGCCAAACTCCGCTCAAGCGCCAAAAACAGTCATAACCGTGATATAACGAGCTTTTTTCCTACTGATTTACATACCTGAACTCAAATCAGTGAAAATTTTTCTCAAATACCCCTTGACGAAACTACTAAAATTGTTGATTATCTATATCAATAACCTGCGATCGCTTAAAACTCCCCTGGCATCTTTCTCAAGAGGTAAATCGCCGTGACCAGCATGGCAAAAAAATCCTTCCCAGCCGAAGGAAAATCATTTCCCTCGTGGGTCGGCAACGCCCGCTTAATCAACCTTCCGGCCGTTTGCTAGGTACCCACGTCGCCCACGCCGGCCTCATCGTCTTCTGGGCGGGAGCCTATACCCTATTAGAGCTTTCCCGCTTTAACCCAGAATTGCCCATGTACGAATAAGGCTTAATCCTGTTGCCAAACCTAGCCAGACTCGGCTGGGGCGGCGGTGCAGGAGGCAAAATTGGCGATACTGATCCGTACTTCGCCGTTAGGGCGATTCAGCTAATCAGCTCAGCCTTTCTCTGCTTCGGCGACATCTTTCACTCGCTCAAAGCGCCAGCAACCCTCGAAGCAAGAACTTATTTTTTTGGCTACACATGGGAAGACGCAGACAAAATGACCACCATCTTGGGCATCCGCCTAGTTTTGCTGGGTGTCGCTACCTTCTTGTTGGTGGCCAAAGCTATGTATTTGGGTGGTTTATGACTGTCTTTTTCTAATAGTTATGTATTGCCACTTTGATTATTTTTGTGGAGTCTGTCCGTAACATTGCCAGAAGGAGTCCATCAAATCAAGCGCTTGTATCCAATTCCTTTTCCTTGTTATTGGGATTTTTTTACTAAGGACTACCGCCTCACATTTACAGTGCGCCCGTGCGTTGCTTGTACTGAAGATGCGATCGGTTGCACTGACTTTGAACCTAAGACTTGTTTTACCAATGCTTATCCGCAACATTGCTCTCAACTTCACAAAAATTACGAAGAAATACCGAAAACAACTTTTTTAATTCCACTTTTAGCAAGGGGGATAGGTGGCTAGCACCTTACCCTGGACTAAAGGGGGAGTCTAGATTTATATGGATTATCACGGAAAATATACTTTAGGAGAATCTAAAAAATAGCACGAATAAATAACAGATAATCCATGACAATCCTCGCTCAACTTATTTATTTTTTCCGACATGAATTTATACAGTGCTAACTCACTCAAGGTCGAACTCAACCAAAGAGGCTGCCGCCTGACTCCCCAGCGAGAAACTATTTTGAGTGTTTTTCAAAATCTGCCACAAGGCAATCATTTAAGTGCGGAAGAATTATACAAGACTTTGCAGAATCAAGGAGAACGAATAGGCTTGTCTACTGTCTACAGAACGCTGCATTTATTAGCAAGGATAGGAATTTTGCGTGAACTAGAATTAGCAGAAGGACACAAACATTACGAACTGAATTTTCCCGAATTGCACCACCACCACCACCTGGTTTGCATTCAGTGTCACAAAACCTTTGAATTTAGCGATGAATCTATTTTAAGAATTGGCAAAAAGCAAGTTGAAAAAGCTGGGGTAGAACTGCTTGACTGTCAATTAACTGTGCGAGCTGTTTGTTTGGAAGCGCTACGGGAGGGATGGCCTTCTTTGGTACCCAGCAATTGGTTGTGTCCCAGATATCATTCGGAAATGGAGGAAGAAAGTAGTTGATAGGGATGAAATACACTTCGGTAATCGGGAATTGGTGGTCATTGGTAATTTGTGCTTTGTTATTCGTTATGAGCTGTTAGTTATTAGCACCTACAAATACCCAATGACAACTGACAACAGACTGCTAACTGCTGACGGGTGAATTCACTTTTGCAATCAAGCAACCTCAGAAGAATCGCAACGTTGGTGTTCCATCCGAAATATGTTAGCGTACAAACTAGCAATAATCTGTTTGCCTTCCTGCGTCAACTGCAAGTAACCGAGAGATTCACTGATGTGAGGATAAATGCCGCTCCAGTAAAACTTAGAGTAGCTTTGCAGCAGGTCCCCCGGATGTCGATAGCCCAAAAGTTTAGTAGCCCCGCTTTCTTCCAACTCGTAAAACAGCGCGCCAATTTTCTGCAAATATTGCGGGTTGCTGAGCTGACCTATCAAGTCAGCACCGCGCACTAAACTAGAGTAATTAACTGCATCCTCGTCCGTGTTGCCGTCAAGCACGGAGAAACGAGTCTGTTCTATGTTCTGCTTAATTATCTCCGCATTTATTAGCTTGTGGTTGCCGAAGCGCTCGTCAATGAACAATTTAGCTCTGTCAACTCGGTAAGGAGCTAAGCTAGCCGCTGTTGCACCGGGAGCAAGTGCAATTCTCATGCCATCTTTTCCAGTAGCATACAATCCTTCTGATTCTTGGTCTTGCCGGCAAACTCCTTTGACATATCCGATGTCTTGGCACAGCAAAGAAATGATGAAGTGCAGCCAATCTTCGCAGGAAACTCCGCCCTTGCGAATGTGTTTTCCCCGCAAGATTTCTTGACCGACTAAGCTAATGCAAATGGCGTGTTCTACATTGTGATAAAGAGCGTCGCTGTTGGCGATGTTTTCTAACGCCATTGCCCCCACCCAGGCAATAATGTCAGCATAGTCTGATTTGTAGCCTCCGTAAGTGCGGCTGTACCCGTTCTGAAGTTGTTCGATGAAAGCCTCGATTAGCAGTTCTGTAGAATTAAACATACCATGTCCTTTTACCTTAATATTTCCTTTTAAGAGCGGTGCATCTATTTGGGAGTCCTCTAATTTTATGGAGGAGATTTTAGCTCACAACTCATGCACCCCGTGTGCGTTATGCTCTGTGGGTGGCAGGTGGGTGGCAATCTCAAAACTCATTGACGCAGCTAGGCCCGGGGAGTTACCAAGCAATCTCGCGCCCTGAGTCAAAATTCCCAAGTAACTCAGTCCATCACTGACACCCATCCCCGCCGTACTGCATACAGCAGCCTGCTGACAATTTTTCGATCCTCTGAACTTTTTAAACTGTGAGAATTAATTGCGTATTGGATTTGCTGGAAGACAGTCCGATCGATCTTACCGGATTTCCAAATATTCAAGTAAAGTTCGGAAATTTTATATTCAGGAATATAAGCTTTGGTTGTCATCTGCAGTCAACTCAATGTATATTTCTTATTGTCCGGCAGTTTTAGATAATTTTATGTGATGTAGATCGGCTATAGACTGTGATGCGATCCCAGGCAGGAGTTAATGCACTTCTCCTCACAATCGTAATTTGATCGAAAAAGCGCGATATTGCGATCGTCATAAATTTTGCTGACGGCTGTGACAATCATCATAGTTGCGCCTAAATTATAGGATGTCACATACCATTCTCCCGTTGCGCTCGCCCCTAGACAACTTGCACCAAGGAAGGAAGTTTGAGCGCGGGTCGCGCAAATTTCTTGCCAAAGAAACACCCGTCGTGTACAATATAGAGTCTGGTATCCTCACTTACCCATAATTATTTTCATTCATCCCGTCCCCCCAGAGGGGAAGGGACTTTCAGTGCGGATACAGCCAAATCACTATATTCAGCAAAAAGCTAGAAATGCCGTAACTCATGCCCACTATTCAGCAACTCATCCGTTCAGCACGGGAACAAACGCAGAAAAAAACCAAATCGCCAGCTCTCAAGAGTTGCCCCCAGCGCCGCGGAGTTTGCACCAGAGTGTACACGACCACCCCGAAAAAACCCAACTCGGCGCTGCGGAAGGTGGCTCGGGTACGGCTGACCTCTGGTTTTGAAGTCACCGCCTACATCCCTGGGATCGGTCACAACTTGCAAGAACACTCGGTAGTAATGATCCGGGGCGGTCGGGTAAAAGATTTGCCCGGAGTTAGATACCACATCATTCGGGGTACATTAGACACCGCTGGGGTGAAAGACCGCAAGCAGGGTCGTTCCAAATACGGGGCCAAGCGTCCTAAAGAGAAAAAATAACACGGAACTCGCCCGATCGTCGGGGTAGGGAAGCAAAAATAAATCCGATCGCGCCGCTCAATTGCACGCTCGATCGTCATAAATCGAGATGTGATCCCAAAACCCCAAACTCAATCATTCAAAATCAAAAATCCCAAATAGAACTATGTCTCGCCGCACAGTTATTCAAAAACGTCCAGTTCCACCAGATCCAACCTACAACAGCCGGTTGGTAAGCATGATGGTGAGACGGATCATGCAGCACGGCAAAAAATCCGTTGCCTCCAGCATCGTCTACGACGCCCTCAAAACCATCCAAGAACGCACAGGGGCTGAACCGTTAGACTTGTTTGAAAAAGCAGTCAAAAACGCGACACCCCTGGTAGAAGTCAAAGCCCGCCGGGTAGGTGGCGCCACCTACCAAGTACCGATGGAAGTGCGTTCCGATCGCGGTACAACACTCGCCCTCCGCTGGCTGATCAGATTTGCCCGCGCCCGCACTGGCCGCTCGATGGCAGCCAAGCTAGCCAACGAACTGATGGATGCAGCTAACGAAACAGGGAGTGCTATTCGCAAGCGCGAAGAAACTCACCGCATGGCTGAAGCTAACAAGGCTTTTGCTCACTACCGCTACTAACTGCAACACCGGGCATGGAGAAGAGCGCGATCGTGCGGTATAAAAGCATCGGGTGAGAAATTGGAAAGTGTAAGTTTTGAGTGTTGAGATTGCTTCTCTTGGCGCACTTGCGATTCGTGAAGCAAACTCAAAACTCTCAAAATCAAAACTCATGCACTCAAAATTTATGCACTCTCTGAATCCTCCATGTCGCATCCTTAATATTTTTGTAAACAAATCTTGCAAAAAATATTAAAATGTAACAATAAGCTCCAGAGACTTTTGTAAGTCACTGGGGAGTGCAAAATAGGGTTACTGTGTAGTATAATAGTATTATAACAGCAACACAAGATTAAGGAGGTAGCTGTGGCACGTACCGTCCCGCTAGAAAAAACTCGCAACATCGGCATCGCAGCCCACATAGACGCGGGCAAAACAACAACAACTGAAAGAATTCTGTTCTATTCAGGCATGGTTCACAAAATGGGTGAAGTGCACGAGGGAACAGCAGTCACTGACTGGATGGAGCAAGAGCGGGAGCGGGGAATTACGATTACTGCCGCTGCTATCACCACCAGTTGGAAAGATTACAAAATCAACATCATCGACACTCCCGGACACGTAGACTTCACGATCGAAGTCGAACGCTCGATGCGAGTGCTCGACGGAGTGATCGCAGTGTTCTGCTCGGTAGGGGGAGTGCAGCCGCAATCCGAAACAGTTTGGCGACAGGCCGATAGGTACAAAGTACCGAGGATCGTGTTCGTCAACAAAATGGATCGGATGGGGGCAAACTTCTACAAAGTCTACGGCCAAATTCGCGATCGAATGAGAGCGAACGCCGTACCCATCCAAATCCCGATCGGCAGTGAAGAAAACTTCCGGGGAATTGTAGACTTAGTGCAAATGAAAGCCTATATCTACAACAACGACATGGGAACCGACATCGAGGAAGTAGAAATCCCCGATGAAGTAAAGGATCTAGCCGTAGAATACCGCACCAAGCTGATCGAGTCGGTAGCAGAAACCAGCGACGCCCTGACGGAGAAATACCTCGAAGGCGAAGAGTTAACGGAAGACGAAATCCGCTTGGCCCTGCGTCACGGCACTGTCGAAGGTACGATCGTCCCCATGTTGTGCGGTTCGGCCTTCAAAAACAAAGGCGTTCAGTTGTTGTTGGATGCAGTCATCGACTACCTGCCGTCGCCATTGGAAGTTCCCCCAATTCAAGGGCTCCTGCCCAACGGCGACACCGCAGAACGATTTGCAGACGACGGCGCGCCCCTGTCAGCCCTGGCATTCAAAATCATGGCTGATCCCTACGGTCGGCTGACCTTTGTTCGCGTCTACTCCGGTATCCTCAAAAAAGGAACCTACGTCCTGAACTCCACCAAAGACAAAAAAGAGCGGGTTTCTCGCCTAATTGTACTCAAAGCGGACGATCGGATAGAAGTTGAGGAACTGCGGGCAGGAGACTTGGGAGCAGCCTTGGGTTTGAAAGACACCTTCACCGGCGACACCCTCTGCGAAGAAGGAGCGCCAGTGATTCTGGAATCTCTGTTTATTCCAGAGCCAGTCATCTCGGTGGCTGTCGAACCCAAAACCAAACAAGACATGGAGAAGCTATCCAAAGCCCTCCAGTCACTCTCGGAAGAAGACCCCACCTTCCGAGTCAACGTTGACCCAGAAACCAACCAGACAGTCATCGCCGGCATGGGCGAACTGCACCTGGAAATCCTGGTAGACAGGATGCTGCGGGAATTCAAAGTAGAAGCCAACGTGGGTCAGCCACAAGTAGCCTACCGTGAAACCATTCGCAAATCCGTCCGCGCCGAAGGTAAATTTATCCGCCAAAGTGGCGGTAAAGGTCAGTACGGTCACGTTGTGATCGAACTAGAACCCACCGAAGTCGGAAGCGGCTTTGAATTTGTCTCCAAAATTGTTGGTGGCACTGTACCCAAAGAGTACATCGGCCCGGCAGAACAAGGGATGAAAGAAGCCTGCGAATCAGGTATTGTAGCAGGGTATCCCGTGATTGACCTCAAAGCTACTATGGTAGACGGGTCTTTCCACGACGTAGACTCCTCAGAAATGGCATTTAAGATCGCCGGTTCAATGGCGATCAAAGAAGCCGTCATGAAGGCGTCGCCAGTGCTGCTAGAGCCTATGATGAAAGTAGAGGTTGAAGTTCCCGAAGATTACATCGGGAACGTCATCGGAGACCTCAACTCGCGTCGGGGTCAGATCGAAGGTCAAGAGACGGATCAGGGGATAGCCAAAGTTTCTGTAAAAGTTCCACTAGCAGAAATGTTTGGTTACGCCACCGACATCCGCTCGAAAACCCAAGGTCGAGGCATCTTCACAATGGAATTCAGCCATTACGAAGAAGTGCCGCGAAACGTGGCTGAAGCCATTATCGCTAAGAACAAAGGAAACTAATGATTTTAGATTTTAGATTTTGGATTTTGGATTAAATCCAAAGTCTAGAATCTAAAATCTAAAGTCTAAAATCGCTAAAAGAAACAAGGAACAGATCAAGAATGGCACGCGCAAAATTTGAACGGAATAAACCCCACGTAAACATCGGCACGATCGGTCACGTTGACCACGGCAAAACAACTTTGACCGCCGCGATTACGATGACTCTCTCTGCACTAGGTCAAGCAAAGGCTAAGAACTACGCCGACATCGACGCTGCGCCAGAAGAAAAAGCACGGGGTATTACGATTAATACTGCTCACGTGGAATACGAAACCACAGGTCGGCACTATGCCCACGTAGATTGCCCCGGACACGCTGACTATGTGAAAAACATGATCACCGGTGCTGCTCAAATGGACGGCGGCATCCTAGTAGTGTCAGCAGCAGACGGCCCCATGCCTCAAACTCGCGAACACATCCTGCTAGCTAAGCAAGTTGGCGTTCCCAGCTTGGTTGTGTTCTTGAACAAAGAAGACATGGTGGATGATGCTGAACTTTTGGAATTGGTAGAACTGGAAGTTCGCGAACTTTTGAGCTCTTACGATTTTCCGGGCGATGACATCCCCATCGTCACAGGTTCGGGATTGAAAGCTCTCGAAGCGATGCTTGCTAATCCCAAGACTGTCAAGGGCGAAAATGAGTGGGTTGACAAAATCTACAAGCTGATGGAAGAAGTAGATGCTTACATCCCCACGCCAGAGCGCGAAATTGACAAGCCTTTCTTGATGGCTGTAGAAGATGTATTCTCGATTACGGGTCGCGGTACTGTTGCTACTGGTCGGATTGAGCGCGGCACAATCAAAGTCGGCGAAACAGTCGAATTGGTGGGTCTTAAGGACACTCGCAGCACTACGGTGACTGGTGTGGAAATGTTCACCAAGCAGTTGGATGAAGGTTTGGCCGGCGACAACGTGGGTCTACTGCTACGGGGGATTTTAAAGGCGGATATTGAACGCGGAATGGTGATTGCCAAGCCGAAAAGCATCATGCCTCACACTCAGTTTGAATCTGAAGTGTACATCCTGAAGAAGGAAGAAGGCGGTCGGCACACGCCCTTTTTCTCTGGATATCGCCCTCAATTCTACGTCCGTACCACTGACGTGACCGGCACGATCGCACAATTCACCGCTGATGACGGTAGTGAAGCAGAAATGGTGATGCCCGGTGACCGGATCAAAATGACTGTTGAGTTGATTCACCCGATCGCGATCGAACAAGGAATGCGCTTCGCTATCCGCGAAGGCGGCCGCACCGTCGGCGCCGGCGTTGTTTCCAAAATCCTTAAGTAGGAATCCGATAACAGCTTAAATAGCAGAAAAGCCACCAAATTTAATCAGGCTTTTCTGCTATTTAGTGATTAGTCATTAGTCAAGATTCCGAAGTTAGCAGTTAGCTCAAAAACAACTGCAAATAGACGACAGACGACAGACAACAGACAACAAACAACAAACTGAACCTCGAAAATTCAAGAAACAAAAATGGCAACAATTCAACAGCAAAAAATTCGCATTCGCCTCAAAGCTTTCGATCGCAGGATTCTAGACGCATCATGCGAAAAGATTGTAGATACAGCAAATCGGACAGCAGCCACAGCGATCGGCCCGATTCCCCTACCCACAAAACGGCGGATTTACTGCTTGCTGCGATCGCCCCACGTAGACAAAGATTCTCGCGAACACTTTGAAACCCGCACGCACCGCCGGATTATCGACATTCACCAGCCATCGGCCAAAACAATTGACGCTTTGATGAAATTGGATTTGCCAGCCGGCGTAGATATCGAAGTCAAGCTGTAGATTGAGTTATCGAAAACTCGGAAAGAAGGAACAAAGATTAAATAAATTGTTCCTTCTTTTTGTTGAAATTTTCCTAGTCATTAGTTATTAGGTATTAGTTATTAGTTAATAATTAGCAAAAATTTCTGCTCCGACACGAACTTAAATAATTATTCTTAATTAAGGCGCGATCACTACAAAAATGCTCCTTTAGCAGTCGCTATCATCGCCTTTGGACTCACTTAGTTTACCAAAAAGGTATATTTAACATTTTGACGAAATAACGCCTTTGTCAAGCTGCCAGCACCGGAGATAGCTCGCCGTCGCTTCCGTTGCGAGCGAAAAAGCCCGATCGCTCCTGCCCCGGAATTGCCTTTAATCAGTTAAAGTAAGAAAAATAAGCGCAAGTACCGTCACTTTTGAGCGACAATGGCATCCTCTTCCTCTGTAGCAGTTCGCGAACTCCCCTTATTTCCGTTGCCGGAAGTGGTTCTATTTCCAGGTAGGCCACTCCCACTGCAAATCTTCGAGTTTCGCTATCGAATCATGATGAATACGATTCTGGAGGGCGATCGGCGTTTCGGTGTACTCATGTGGGACCCCAACCAAAACAAAGTCTCTGCCGTTGGCTGTTGCGCCGAAGTGATTCACTGCCAACGCCTGCCCGACGATCGCATGAAAATTATGACTCTCGGGCAGCAGCGGTTCCGAGTGCTCGACGCCGTTCGGGAAAAACCCTATTTAGTCGGTCTAGTAGAATGGATCGAAGACGAACCGCCGCAAAAAGACCTCAGACCTTTGGGAAAAGATGTCGAACAACTGCTGAGAGATGTAGTTCGCCTCTCCAGCAAATTGATGGATCAGCCGATCGACCTGCCCGAAGACATTCCCAGTTTGCCTACAGAATTGTCCTACTGGGTAGCCAGCTACCTTTACGGCGCAGCGACAGAACAGCAAACTCTTTTAGAATTGCAAGATACTGCTGCGAGATTGGAACGCGAAACCGAAATTTTGACTTCTACTCGCAATCATTTGGCAGCGAGGACTGTACTTAAAGATACGCTCAAGTAGCCAATGGGCGCAGGAAAAAAGTACGATCGGTTTGACCTGCATTGAAGAAAGAATTACACACAAATCATACCATTTTCGATTTTCAATTTTCGATTGGGAATGAGTTATGAACTAAGGGTTTGGAGATGGCCTACAGTTCCATTCTTTTTTGGAACTGGTATCTGTTTAATTCTTAACTTCAAACAGGTTCGGATAGGTTCCTTATAGCAGTAAATGCTTGTGTTAGACAATCACGACCAACCGAAACCATACGATGCAGTTAGAGGCGGTCAACTGCCACCTCCTGTGGGCGGTGTAGTGCTCGGCGGACTAGCAGGAGTTAAACATCGGCTGTCTAGTTCTGTCAACGAACATCGAATGGCCGCCCTGAGAGAGACATTGAATTACGGCGATGCAGGCTTAAAAATAGTCATCAAGATTTGTCAAAGCGAAACAGGGCCAGTGCAGCGGGCAGCCTGCGATTTGCTTCGACAAAGGCTGAATTCGATCGCCCGCGAAAAATTACAGGCTTTTGTAGCTTCAAGTTCAGATTCAGAAGCAGAGTTAGACAGCACGGAAAAAATATTAAAGCACTCATCCGGTGCAGTCTCAGAAAAAAATTACGATCGGCAAATGTCCGAAGCACAGTTAATATTTGAGACAATTTCGCAGCAGATGCAACCAAATTTGTTGCTATTAGAAGCACTGGTAGCCTCTGTAGAACGCGAAGAATTTACTACTGAATTGATGAATCTTTGGGAACTATTAATCTTAGAAATTCAGGAACCTCTCAAAGAACTGCGTCAGGCTGTTGGCATTGCGATTTCCGCCCAACTGCGGATTCAGTGGCTGTACAATCAAGCTGAATCTCAAGCCAACCAGTGGCAGCAGCGAGCTTTGCTAGCTCTTCAGACACAGGATGAAAATTCAGTCCGCCTCGCCGTGGTTCGCAAGCAGGTTCAATTCGATCAGGCAGCAGAACTAAAAATTGACTTAGACTACCAAACTGTGCGAGTAGAAAATCTCAACCGCAACTTGCTGGCTTTGGAAAGTAAGATTGCTCAAGCTAATTCCAAGAAAGAGATCCTCAAGATGCAGCTTCATTTTGCTAAGGTACAGCAGCAAATAGACTTCACTTTCAGCCAAGTCAATAGTATATTTTTTAGTCCTTAGTTGTCGGATTCTCCGGTTATATATTCCGTGAGATCAAACTTGTCTGACGCAAAAATGTATAGCCCCACTTAAAATTGCTTCATCTAGCTTAGCTCCCTCAAGATTAGCACCGCATAAAAATGCGCCGCTCAAATTAGCACCGCTCAAATCAGCTTCTCTCAAATCTGCGCCCTCAAGGTTACTTTCACACAAAAAAGCGTTTTTCAAGTTGGCTTTTCTGAGGCTCGCTCCCCGCAGTTTAGCCTCGCTTAAATTGGCTTTTTCGAGATTGGTATTGTCCAAGCAAGCATCTAGGAGATTCGCTTCCATCAGGTTTGCGGCGTACAAGGATGCTCCGCTCAAATTAACACCAATCATTTTGGTGTCGCTCAAGTTGGCGTTTTCCAAGTTTGCCTCAATCATGTCGGCTCCTGTTAATCGTGCGAAACTTAGATCGGCTCGGCTCAGGTTAGCTCCATTGAGTTTTGTCATGACCAGGCAAGCATTCTTGAGCTTGGCAGCTATTAAGTTTGCACCCCTTAAGTTTGCCAAAGCAAAATTTATTTCTTTGAGATTCGCGCAGGCTAGATTAATATGAGTTAGGAAAGCTTCTCGCAAAGAAGCCTCTTTCAAGTTTGTTTCATGAAAATTTCTTTCTCCGGCTGCGTATCGTTTGAGAAGTTCATCAGCATTCATCTCACCAGCCTCCTAAGCTTGACTTAAAAAGTATACTACATAAAAGAAAATTATACTACTGACAGTACATTGTAGCAACCAAAGATTTTTAAAGTTTCTGTGTGATTTTTTAATTCTTCGAGTGCAGAGCGAACAAATGCTTGGCAGGCGTTAGCCTCAACGTCCATAAAGAAAATATATTCTCCGAGGGATCTTTTAGTCGGTCTAGATTCAATCCGACTTAAATTAATACCCCGACTGGCAAATACTTGCAAAGGTTTTACCAGTGCTCCCGGCATATTGGCAGGTACGCTAAAAGCTAGTGAGGTATGGGTGCAATTAGACGGTGAAGCATCAAGGATCAACTCAGGAGCAGATTGTGTAATGGATTTAATGGATGAGCGAGCCCCTGATTCTACGTTTCCGATTTCTCCACCACTCCTGCTGAGTACCCAAAAGCGAGTGTAATTATCGGGATAATCATTAATGGGGTGAGCTAACACTGGCAAATGGTAAAGTTCAGCAGCTCTTGGGGAAGATATCGCTGCTACATTTCTATCTTCCAGATATTGCAATGCTTCCGTGGTAGAATTCGCCGGAATTAATTGAGCTGAGGGAATAAACTGCCCCAACCATACCTGACACTGAGCTAGCGCTTGCGGGTGAGAGTAAACTTTTTGAATCTCGTTAAAATTTTTGGCATTAGACACCAGGGCGTGGGAAATTGGCAAAACTAAGGCGTGTTGAATGCGGAGTTGATCGAGTCGCCACAGTGTATCTAAGGTGACAGTCACGCTGCCTTCGATCGAATTTTCGACGGGTACAACTGAATAGTCAACCTGCCCTACGGCAGATGCCTCTAGCGCTTGGGAAATGGTGGAATAAGGACATAGGGTGCATTCCAAGTTAGTTTCCAAGCTCAACCAATTGACATAAGCTAGAGCCGCTGTTTCTGCATTTGTACCAACAGGGCCGAGATGTGCGATAGAAATTTTCATTTAGAGGCAATTTTAGGTTACAAATGTTTGCTTTACTCTCATCAGCTAGGAAGTATGATGAAAAATTAGCGATGTCGCGAAAGGTTTTATCAGTGATTTCTCGGATGACATTGCTGGGTTCGCGACTTAGTGCGCGACTTATGTCACCTTAAAAAAGGTGATACTTTATTAAGATATGCTTAGGAATCCTTTATTTTGATATTTTCTCATGTATATCCGCTTTAATTCTTCCCAATCCGTTGAACTCGCCGTACCAGAGGAACGGGTTCCCATTCAACATTATCTGCGCCAGCCGAGGCGACTGGTGAACGCCCTTGTCGATCGAAGTCGCACAGAGCAGCTAAGCGATGACTGTTTCCGCCTAAAAATGCGACCGTTACAATTTATGATGCTGAGCATTCAACCCACAGTAGACATGAGGGTGTGGGCTGAGTCGGATGGCACAATCAATTTGGAGTCCGTCGCCTGCGACATTCGTGGCGTAGGTTATATAAATGATCGCTTTGCTCTCAATCTCAAAGGAAAGCTTTGTGTACACCAAAGCAGCGGGGTAGCATACTTGAAGGGAAAAGCGGATTTGGAAGTGCAAGTAGAATTACCGCCGCCGTTTTGGCTGACGCCCAAACCCATTTTAGAAGCAACGGGGAATGCTTTGCTCAAGAGCGTACTGCTGAGCGTGAAACAGCGGTTGATGTACCAGTTGCTCTTAGATTACCGCCGCTGGGCAAACAGCGAAAGTGAGCTAATATCGATCGATCTCCCCCCAATCTTATCTTTAGAAGGCTGACATTCTACTACAGAACCTGTTAATTAATGTATAGGGATATTTAGGCACAAATCAGGCCACTTACCACAATATTAGTTAGACGCTCGAATTGGGCATCGGTCTCTTTGTTGGAACTAGCCAGCAGGGAGAGATAGCTGCTGGTCAGTCAAGATCGATGTGAGTCAGCCCCCCATGTTCATCGTCTTCGATGATTCCCACGCCCCCAGGCCAAACTGTTGACATGTCTTTTGAAACTTCGTCCTTTTGGCGGAGTTCGCGCTGCGGTGGCTTGATTATTTTGCCCGGTTGATTCGTGGCGGCCACCCGAATCCTGATTTTTGGCCCGGAATTGCCCAAGCGAATTGTCATCCCGTCCACAACGGACACCTGAGCGATCGGTCTATCATCTACATAAGTGCCGTTAGCACCAAAATTAATAATTTCCCAGCCATTGGCGTGATTCCACAGCTCTACGTGGTGGCGGGAAACTACAGCGCTGTAAATAATTACATCATTGTCGTTCGATCGACCGATCCGAACCACCGGTTCTGATTCAAAACACCAACTTTGAACTGGGACAGACTGGATAGGATGTAACAGAGTTAAGGTAATCACTGATGTTTTGACACTCCACCGCCAGACAGAAACGGGGATACTTCCAGAGAGATTTTTTGGGAGAAAACTGCAAAAAATTTGCTTTTTAAAGGCGTCGTCAGTGCGCCACGATTCCCTCTATCTGCCGTAAAAGTCAAACTTTTGGCGGCTTGAGGCATTTCAACCAACTTTTGAGGGTTAGCTTTTGGGGCAGGCGCAAATTTTTGCTGTCCTCGGTAACAACCACACACGATGTTATTAATCGGGTGAACTTCCCAGTGATGGACAGTGGTTAAAACCGCTTGATTAATTTGGTCTGTGAGGACGCGATTGTGCCGATGGGTGAGCCGCTCAATTCGATCGGCTAAATAATCCTTTTCCCGCTGATGAACCAGAGAATTTAACTCAGACCCGTGCGGGCTGCACCGCTGATTCAAGTTCTCGATGGGGCGACAGTCACTGCTCAACGACTCGCTGTTTATAAAGCAAGAAGTTAACCAATTATTAATCCTGGGGTCTCTAGATAAAATACTTGTTGATTGTATCCAACAGCATAGGTCTTTTTGAGTTGCTAACATTTTCCTTATTGATGCGATACCTTTAAAATACAATGCTTTGAGCAGCACTGGAATTTTGAGCGACAACGCATCAATCTCTCATAGCGAAAATACCGATCGACCTTCCTCGCGCGCGCGCTCCCCAAATGCGATCGGCGATTAGTCCCCCGGCGAGCGGGAAGGCCAAACTTCAGCTCAAATCTAAGTCGGGCGGCTCCGGGTTCGGCTCTGGTCGGACAGATTCTTGCCTTTGCCGCTTCAACTCTGCAACTTTTTCTTGAGCTACATCCCTGACTTCGAGAGCTTTATCTTGGAATTTTTCCGCCAGACTTTGAGCGCCCCGCTTCACACCTGCCACATTTTTGAGAGTTCTGTCGAAATCTTCATGTAAAAACTCTGCTACCAGACCGACTTTTTTGTGCAGTCCCTCCGCGTACTGCACTGGCTCCGATACAGCAGCTTCAGAGACTATCGCCCGCTTGCTGCCGATAGTCGAAATAGCTGCCACAGGTAACAAGTAAATGTCGTCTAAAACACCGCGCCAGCCGCTCGATTTAAATAGGTAGTGGGTGACTGAACCCGTGCGGACATCAAATAGGTAGTCAACCACTGCACCTGCCTTATTCCCTGCGTCCGTGAGCACCTCAAGGCCGATCGGACAAACAGCTTGTTCCGGCTGATGCAATTCCGGCAGTTCCGGGTTAATGGTGACAAAAACATTTTCCCCCACCGTATCAACTTGCGCCCAAGCGAACCAAGTTTTTTTGCTGCCCAAAAGTCCCGACTTGCAAGTAAAGCCGATCGCTCGCTGGGAGTGAGCATCGAGCCAAACTCGATCTACCCTGCCCACCTCTTCCGCCGTTCTGCGGTCGATCGTGCGTCGGTTGAGCAGTTCGCTGCGCCTAACAATCTGTGGTGATGTACTCATAAATAAACTCCTGAGTGCCGCCTTTGAAAAATGTCGATCGTCCAAAGAAGCCGATTTAATATTCTTCTTCCGAATAATGGCGATTATTATCTGCCTCGGTTAACTCCTCCTCTTCCCTGGAAGTGCCAACTTCTTTTTGGTCGGGAACAGGAATCGTGCTAATGTGCACGCCGCCCGAGGGAGCGTTAATTTCCTTAGCCTCCCTGGGCTTGACGCTAATTTGTCCTAACTGGACTGAGGACTGATTCGGGCCTACGTTGATTTGAATTTTCGGCCCTGAGCGAGCCAAGTGAACGATCAGACCGTCCACAATGGGAACCTTAGCGATCGGCTTACCATCGAGGTAAGTGCCGTTGGTACCTAAATTGATCAGTTCCCAAGTTATGCCGCTGCGCCGCAATTCGATGTGGCGACGAGAAACCACAGCGCTAAAAAGAACGACGTGGTTTTCGGTCGAGCGCCCGATCCGGACGACCTGCTCGTCTTCAAAGATCCAACTGCGGACGGGTATAGACTGGAGTGGATGTAGCAAGGTCAGCTTAATCACATTGGCAGCATTGAGTTTTGGTAGAGCGCCTTAATATGCGATTTTAGATTTTAGACTTTCGATCGCCCAATCCAAACTCGCTCTAAGAGATTTGAAATAAAAACGTAACCAGGTCTCCTTTGCCCAGAGAGATGCGGTCTCCCGGTCGCAACCGGTGGCGGTTTCCCTTGGGTAGCGGAGTATTGTTGACGTAAGTGCCGTTGGAACTGCCTACATCTTCTAGGTAGCAAGCATCTCCCTCCACCCGGAGATTTGCGTGTACCCGAGAAACTATCTCAGAATTAGCAAATCCCGAAACATCAATATCCGGCGGTACTAAGTCATTTGGCTTGCCTATGTGAACCACAGACAGACTGTGAGGCAATTCCATCGGCGTATTTGTCTGAACGTGTAGCAGGCGGGCCGACTGCTGTTGCAGTTGAGTTTTAGCTACACCTGCTGGCTGTGGGCCCGGAACCGTAGGAGAGATATTTACTGGTGTTGCCACCGATTCAGTTGTAACAGGAACCGAGGGCGATGGCGGGGGATCGGGAATCGTCGGAATGCTGGCGGGAGTTTTTTCCAAGTTAAGGCCCTTATTCAGGGTAACTAGAGGTTCCGCCATCAGGGGATCGGGTGGGACTAAATCCGGCGCCGGTGACGATACCACTGTGGGGCCTACAGGTGAGGGGGACGGTACTGTCACCTCAACTTCTGGAACTATGGAACCCGGACGCAAGTTAAAGCCACACTGGCCGCAAAATGCTGCATCTGTCTGAACTGCTGCACCGCAGTTCGAGCAACTTGCGGTAACAGGTAAAGGCGTGTAGCAAGCCTCACACTGGCTGGCCCCGTCGGGGTTCTGGTGATTGCAATTGGGACAGACAATCATCGATTTCTCCTTGCTATCGGCCAGATTTTCAAATCAGCCTCATAAAAATACTCGTGTATATGGTCAAATTTTAACTTTAACCGCCACAATTCTTATATTGCTTCGCTAATACTAGCAACTGAGCTGACGCCGTGACGTTAGCTGTGATGGGCAAGATTGAGTTAGTGATAATGCTGACTGTGTTGGCACGCTTGCGGCTCTGTCGGCTATTTTACTGCTTCCCCAGCCGCCGCATCGAGTAGCCACCAAAGCTCGCCTTCTGGTTGAACGAGTCTGGCTGGATAAGTCATGTCGTCGGCTGCGGGGGCAAAAATTTGAGCAAGGGCGGGTTGTTTGCTGGCTCCTGCGACCATGAAGATGACGCACCGGGCCCGATTGATTAAGGGGACTGTAAAGGTAATGCGCGGTTGACCGTCTTTGTTGCCGACAGTTACTAGGGCATCGCGGACTTCCAAGGCTGCTGTGCCGGGAAATAGAGAGGCTGTGTGGGCGTCGTCTCCTATGCCCAATAAAATGATGTCGAAGGCAGGAAACTCGCCCTCGGATACTTTGAAGAACTGCTGCAATTCGGTTTGGTGCGCCGCCGCGTCGGCTGCAGGGTCGCCGGCGCCTGTAGGCATGGCGTGGATGTTGCTGGCGGGGATATTCACTCGATCGAGCCACGCGAGGCGCGCCATTTTTTGATTGCTGTCTGGGTGTTCTGGGGGAACGTAGCGTTCGTCGCCCCAGAAAACGTGAATTTTCTCCCAAGGCAGGTCTTGGGCTGCGATCGCTCTGTAGAGGGGTTCGGGTGTGCTTCCGCCCGCTGCGGCGATCGTACAAAGTCCGCGTTCGGCTATGGCTTCGGAGATTTTCGACAGCACAATCTCCAGCGATCGATCTATTAGTTGTTCCCGATTTGCTAATACTTCAACTACTTTTTTCATTTATTTCCTCTCAACTTTCCTTAGGTGTTATTCTCAGCAATTGCCAATTTTACCTTGATATTTTGGTTTGACATTTTGGTTTGAGGTCGATCTGCTGACAGACCCGGCAGACCTGGCACCGTATCGGATAACATTTTATCATCTTATGCCTTTTGATTTGAGGAAAGCAAGACATATTTCTACCAGTGCTTTATGGAGTTTCACCCGTTGCATTGAGCTTTCGCAACTTTCAATCAAAAGTTTTAGCGTACTCGGAGCATCTCTGCAGAAAGCAAAAAGCGTTTTTTGGGAGTCCGATCCGTCCCGCACAGCAAAGTCTATAAATATAGGGAGCCGGACGATCGCACACCGACAGTAAAAGCCAAACCGAGATGCTCCCGATCGCACTTATCCCGGCATAGCAAAAATAATCAAGATTGATGTGGTAGACTAGGAAAAATAGTTTTAAATCCGCACGATCGGATGGAAGCAAAACTATGTCAATTTTTAAGCGATTTCCTACATCTGTCCGCTATCTAATAGCGCGGTTGCGCCACTGGACGCAACCCGCAGTTTGGGCTCCCTTAGCCGTGCTGTGTGCGGGGGGGTTATTTATCTGGGAGGTCTCGGTAAATCCAGAAAGGTTGAGCATAGATGGCGAAGAAGAACCAGCCTCAAACACTCCAGCTTCGCTATCGGGGCTATCTGCTGAAGATACCGCCATTGCGGCTGAAATCGACAGCTTACCAGTGCTAGTCAATCAGTTTAATGGCTCTACTGCTTCTGAACTAAACTTGTTAAATTCATCAGTAGTAAAAAGCAAAGGTTTATTCGAGGAACTTCGAGATCGGGACTTAGAAACTCCTCAGCCATCTTCAGCCCCCAAGCGGGTAGGAAGCAGCGGATTTTTATCCTTGCCAAATTTAGCAGATCCTGCTGTCGAGGGCGGAAACAATAACCCCCAAAATTCCAGCTTGCCAAGTTCAAACGCCACATCAGCGTTGAGTTTATCTGGCAGTGGGAGACTAAATTCCGGGATAAAAACGATCAAGCCTGAGTCTGGGGGTACAGCGACAACAACTTTATCCCAGGCGTCGAGTGATGCTAATTCAGGTAAACAAAACGAAAATTCTCTGCCTTTGAGTCCGCTGCAAGCAGCTATGAAAAAATACGTCGTTGCTAACACTTCGGCAACGGCGGCTTCGGCTGAGAAAAGAGCAGACTCGGCTAAATTGCTCGATCGACCGGCTTCCGATCCGGCGGCAGGAAATGCGACAAATTTACTCCCAACAACCGCTACAGCTCAAAGTGGAGCAAATCCTGTGAATGTTCCCACAGCACTTCTCCCACTTGTGGCTCCGACAAATACTGTGAGCAAGGAATCTCAAGAATTCTTACAACCGACAGCTACAGTCCCTGAATCATTGGCTGGGTTAACTTCCCGAGTACCCAGCCTTCCCGAAATTAATGCAGGGGCTGCAACGGTGGCTTTGCCGAAAAATCCCTACCAAACTAATTTATCTGGCTCAGGCTTCGCACCTGAAGTTCAACCTGTGGTACCTCCAGTAACCATACCTTCGCCAACACCTCTACTTCCAAATGTCGGTCCATCTCCCTTTCCGAATGGGATTGGCGGAAGCAAGATAATTAGCCCTCAATTCTCTCCTAATTCAGCTAATTCTCAATTTCAAACACCTCCACCGAGTCAGCTTAATTTGCCGGAGCCACCTAACTTTGGAGTTGTTCCCCAAAATACAAATCAGGGCGTGCAGCCCATTCAACCTCAAACTTTTGCTACACCCCGCTCCCTGGCTCCGGGACGCTACATTGGCGGTGGCGAAATCAATACTTTTTCTAATCCTTAAATGAAGGAAGTTCGGCCACGAAAACGATATTATCAATTCCCAATACTTAGGCTACGCTGTTCCTGGGCTTCGACTTGGGTTTTCCTCAGCATAGTCGGAGGGAAGGGAGCCGAAGGCAGTCGAATTGCAGTACAAGTTCCGAATTCGCCATTCCCAATGTTAGTGTAGTGGTAAAACTTACCTAGCGGCGGCCCGCACCAACAACAATCCTCCGATTCCCAAGCCAAACATGATCGGCAGCCAAGCCGACAGAATCGGAGTCAAAACAGCTTTCACGCCCATAGAACTGGTGATGAAAGAAAATACGTAGTAAGTAAAAATCACAACTACGCTAATACCAAAACTCGTTCCTCGGCCGGAGCGGCGCGGTTGAGTTCCCAAAGCCGCTCCCACTAAACCAAATACCATGCACACGAAAGGAAAAGCATATTTTTCTTGAATTCGCACCTTTAATTTGCGAATTTGCGGTTCGTCGCCACTGTTTTTAAGGATATTCAAACGCTCTAAAGCTTGGGCAATGTTCATTTCCTTAAAATCCCGGGCTCTCGCAGCTAAATCTAAGGGCGTGCGGGGGAGTTGCAATTGCTGGTGTTGAAACCTAACTATATTGCGGTAAGAGCCATCAGGAGCTACTATATAAGCGGTTCCGTTGAAAAAATCCCAGGTATTTTCTGAGGGATTCCAAGTAGCGGATTCTGAAGAAACGATTTGATTGAGGCCTGGGGTGGAGCGATCGATAATTGTTAAACCTTTCATTTGCTGGCCGTCAAACTGTTCTGCATAAAAAAAGCGGGCGAGGATTTCGTCGCCGCCTTTTTCTGGTTTGCGAAATTCTGTGTAGATAATATTTCTATCTTGAAATGTGGGTTTTTCTCGCTTCAGGGCTCTGTCTAAAGTCAGAGTAGCTCTGTAGCTAGCGGCGGGTACAACTAACTCTTGCAAACCAAAGGTGAAGCCGGCAACAATTAAACTCATAACCACTGCAGGCAGTATCAATCGGTAAACGCTAACTCCGCAACTGCGGAGGGCGATGAGTTCGCTGTCGCTTGACATTCGGCTGTAGGCCATTAAGGTTGCTAGCAGCATTGACATGGGGAAAGCCAATACTACGAAGTAGGGAATTTGCAGGAGAAAAATTTCTATGGCTGCGCCGTAGGGGAGGCCGGATTCTGCTACTCTGCGGACTAATTCAAATAAAGCTCCAACTGTGACGGCGACGGATGTAAAGAGTCCGACGCCAAATAAAAAGGGGCCGATTAGTTCTTTGGTAATGTACCAGTCCATTACTGAAATTCTCGGCAGCCAGTTGATGGGATTCAAAGAATTGGATATTGCTATTTTCATACTTTGGGATTTTTGCAGTTGGCTCCTCAATCTAACATCTCAAATCTAAAATTATGGCGGATGCGGAATGCCTTCAAAAGACTATCGCACGAAGTTGTCACCTAAGTAATACTGTCGCACTAAAGGGTTGCTGTAGAGTTCTTCTTCAGCCCCGGAGGCTAAAATTTGGCCGTCTCGCATGATGTATGCTCGATCGGTAATTTCGAGGGTTTCTCGGACGTTGTGATCGGTGATGAGGATGCCTATTTTACGATCGCGCAGTTTAGCAATAATGGTTTGAATTTCGTCTACGGCGATTGGATCGACGCCTGCAAACGGTTCGTCTAAAAATAGGAACATGGGCCCGTCTCGCCCTGCAGCTAACGCTCTGGCTAGTTCAGTCCGCCGTCTTTCTCCCCCGGATATTTGAATTCCCAAACTAGATGCTATTTTTTCTAAGCGAAATTCTTGCAATAGGAAATCGACTCGCTCACGCCATTCCCAGCGAGGCACTTGAGTTTGTTCTAAAACTAACAAAATGTTGTCCCGCACGCTCATGTTTCGGAAAATGCTTGCTTCTTGAGCGAGATAGCCAATTCCCAAATGCGCTCGCTGGTGCATCGCCAATTTCGTGATGTCTAAATCGTTGAGCCAAACGGTGCCTTGATTTGGTTTTTCTAATCCGGTTGCTATGTAAAATGTTGTGGTTTTGCCTGCACCGTTGGGGCCTAGCAATCCTACGATTTCTCCTTGGGCTACTGACAAGTTGACGCGACTAACTACATTGCGTTTTCCGTAGGATTTGTGAATATTTTCGAGTACAATTTTCATTTTCGCTCCCGGCAACCTCTACAAGCTAAATTTCAGACTGCGGCTTTGTGCGATCGAGTCTCTAATTTAAATTTTACCTTTTCAAGTTTGTGAGTTTTATAAAGACGAAATTTCGCATCTATCCCAAGTAGTATGTTTTGGCTGAGGCGAAATTTCGCTGCTGCAAGCCACTGTTACCGGGGGGCTGTAGTTGGACGTGGGGAGCCCACTGCATTTTGGGCTGCCGCATCTTGTTCCGGGGCAACCAGATAGACAGATTCTACCTGTCCTGGGTTGTCTGGCAGGGCAATAAACCGCCCTTCGTCGATGAGGTATGTTATGGTTTCGCCGCGCAGGCTGTTGCCCTGCTGCAATACGTAAACATCTCCGCTGAGAATGATCCGGCGCTCGCGGCTGAAATATTGAGCTTGAGCCGCAGTTGCTTGTATTTGGCGGGCTGGATAGTTGATTTGGACGTTGCCGCGGGCTGTCACGATGCCGGTTTTGGAGTCGGCTTCTTGAATGTCCGATCGCACACTCAGAGTGCGGGGCGGCCCGGCTTGCGGGTAGGTGGGAGAGGCGATCGCGCCTGCCAGAGTCAGGGGCAAAAGCAGCGATAATCCTTTGAATAGTCGGGAATTGAGTAGTTTAGCGGAGGGCATCATAAGCTTGGAGCCTCAATATTTGTGAAATTGCTGAAGGGTATTATCTCCAGTTAGGTATTTTATCTTAACGGCCAGAAAGATTCCCGTGAGGTCGATCGACTTACCTGAGAGTCTCAACCAATTATCCTAGCAAGACAGCAGCACTTTCTTTGCCTGTTTGCCTGCGAAAGCTAATTTGCTGGATTTGCAAGTTTTTTGACGGTTTCGGCGATCGGGAAGTTTCGGGCAGCCTCTCAATGTACAACGCATAAGCTGGTAGTTTCACAGCGATGCCACAAATAACTTTTTCTCACGATCGGCAGCAAAAGCAAGACAGGCTTTAATATCTTCAAATGTAAGCTCTGAAAAATCCTCTAGAATTTCTGCTTCTGTCATACCACCTGCAAGATACTCTAAAATTTATTTCATAATTTTTTCTAACAAAGAAAACAGTTTCTGAGCAGAAGGCTGGTCCATATCTACACCATAGAGAGATTTGCTGCTCTTTTCCCATAGATACATATTGTTACAGTGCCAGCACATCGATGCCTGTAGTACAGACTTTTCTTTGAAGTAAAAACGCAACCCAAATGCTGGTGTGTGGCAACGTGCCGAGTCACCCGGTATTAGTTGTCGCCATAGATGTGCTACTTGCTGTGCTAGCTCTCCTTTAAGTGTGACGGTGCGGCTTGATGTTATCAAATCACCTGACTTTGAAGGAAAGTATCCTGCCTCAAGTACATCAACTGCATCAATATTCGGCAGTTCAGGAATTTGGTTTTGCCTCCTTGTTTTTTTATCGTTTACGTATTCGATTCTTATAATGTTTGAAGCTAAAGCAGGTACCGCCATTTCGGATTGAGCAGAAAATTTAGTCACAATTGATGTTACGCCCCACAAAACCAAAATGGACAGGGTGATCGCGCAAGCTTGCTTTCTCACACCACTCATGAAAACACTCCTATATGTTTCTCTGGACTTACCACATCACCGAAGAATCGAGGTCTAATATCAAGTCAGGTTAATTACTAATAAATCCTGTACTGGCCTGGTCGGACAAAAGTATGATAACTATTCAACCGGACATGATATAACTTATAATTGTCTAGCAAATGCGGTAAATACATAAAATGACCTAAAAATACGGCAGGTTGCTCATGTATGTCAACCCCTTCTTACTCCGATCGGAATCTCCTTTTCTCGATCGAATTCGCTCCCCCAGCCTGCTCATGTTGAAGTTTGTTTTAGTTTAATAATTCGTGGCAATTGCAAGCCTGCAACTTCTGCACCTGTTAATAAAGGTACAAATTCAGCAACTTTTTCCGGCCCTGCTTGTTGCAAAGCGCTCAAAAGTTTAGCACTTTGTCCGAGCAAGTCTTCAACAGCAATTCCAGCATAACTAGGCTGATAATAACTGAGCCGATTTATTCCTTCTCCCAGCAAGATTACTGCACCGCGCCAGTTGTGATTTCCTAAGTGATAAAGCGCGACGGCAATTTGTAATATTCCCTGATAAAATCTTTTTTCGGGGTCGCCAGCTTCCATCCACAAAGCCTCTAGTGTGTCGTGACAAGCATAAAAGTCTTGATTATTAAACTGTTCGATACCTTGCCAAAACTCGCTCGGCATTTCCTCTGTCATTCGATTGGAGATTGGTTATTTTCGATGGCGGATGTGTGTTTGAGTAGGCGGCGATCGATTGTTTTTTAATAGCTAAGTCTTAAAAACAGGAAAAATTCCGACTTATTTTCAAAACTACTGCCATTTCACGACCGCCTACTTAACCGATTACATAGTATCTCTCACAGCTTGAATTTGATCCATTCCAATTTCCTGATTAGTTCCAGCGAAATCGTTATCTGGCGTCAAAAATAACATACAGTGACACTCTTTGCGCTCGCGCATGGGAATGCAGGGACAGTTCCAGTAGGCGGCTTTTACTTCGGCTTCTTTATCTTCGTAATGGCGACAAGGGCATAAGGGAGCGCCTAGTTCATCCTTGTGTTTTGCTAGTCCTTCTATCACGACAGCAGTGACGGAAGGTTCAGAACAAAAGTAAGTTCCCGTGCGCTTGGCGTAGGTTTCGGAGAAATTCTTCATCGCCTCCAAAGTTTTTTCGTTGGAGAGTTTAGATTTTTCTGTTGTGTTCATAGTTTAGGATCGGAGTTGAGGATGCTACGAGCTTTTGACAATTGTAGCGCAGAATGTGATTTTAAACACTGGTATATTTCTGTTTAGTTACAAGGAAGAAAACCTTGACAAAGATTGAGTTTTAGGTTGTTGGTTTTTTAGTGGTTTTTGTCTATCCCGGAGGGTGTGGCAAACTTGCGGCAGACCTGGTTTTTGGAGCTGCCAAAAGATTTGGGCGATCGCTCGCCCTCAACTATCATCCCCCAAAGGGGATTAAAATCGGATAAGATAGCACGGCACTCTTTCTGTGACGGCTATAGGCACGGCATCTGATGGCAACTTCCCCGAACCGCACCCACAGCAAAAAATCTCCTCTTTCTGGGCTGATTTGGCCGGCTGACACTGAGTTAGTCGGATTAGTGTTGGAATTGACTCCCCGCGCTGCTAGCTATCTGTACGCGCAGTATGCTACAGGTTTGCACGCTTGGTTTTTAGGTCAAGTACAGCAAACTGACCCGGATTTATCACAACTTTTGCACGATGAACAGTCAGAAAAAGCCTTTACTATTTCGGGATTGGAAGGTGATTTGCTCCCTGGTGGCAAAGAATTTCAGCTTTTGGGCGATCGCATTTATCGCTGGTACGTAACAGGACTTTCAAAGCCCGTAGTGCAGTGGCTGAGTCAGTGGCTGCAAAATTTGCCCAAAGAGATAAATTTGCGAAATGCTCCGCTGCTAATTCGGTCTTGGGATATTGCTTTTGCACCCACAACTTATGAGCAATTATTAACAGCAGAACCCCCATTTTTCCCAACCATTAAACTTAGTTTTGTGACTCCTACAAGCTTTCGTAGCAAAGGCCATCACTTCCCTCTGCCAGTTCCCGAAAATGTTTTTCACAGCTATTTGCGTAACTGGAATAATTTTTCGGGGGTAAAATTTGACCAAACAGAATTTTTGAATTGGATTGATGAAAATGCAATTATTAGCCGCCACAACTTGGAGTCGCAAAAGGTAGCGGCGGGCAAAAAAGGCATGGTAACTGGGTTCACTGGGGCTGTGGAATTTGGGCTAGGGCGATCGGCTCACAATCGTCCTGATTTTGTACAATTATTTTATGCTTTGGGGCGGTTAGCGCCTTATTGCGGCACGGGCCACAAAACAACTTTTGGATTGGGACAAACGCGAGCACAATGGTTGACAGAAGCCCTACCTGAAGTGTCCATACAAAGCGTCTTGGGGGCGCGAATAGATGAATTGACAAAGAAGTTTATGGCACTGAGAAAGCGTAAAGGTGGAAGTCGCGCTGCTGAGATTGCGGAAACTTGGGCGACGATTTTGGGGCGCCGGGAATTGGGGGAATCTTTGTTTGATATTGCTGCTGATTTGGAAATGCCTTATGAAACTGTGAAAACTTACGTGAAGTTGGCAAGAAGGGCTTTGAAAGTGGAGGATTAGCGGGAACTTGTTGACTGTTGACTCTTGACTGTTGACTGTTGACTGATGACTGCTGACTAATGACTCTTAGTAAATAGGTATATGTCGTCTCGCTGATATTTTAGTTGAAATTGAGGGTTGTTTTTTAGTTGAGTTATGAGGTTTTCCACAAAAGCTCGATCGCTCATCCAGCCAGGATATCTGAGGTTCAGCAATACATAATCAAATTCTGCGAGATTTGCAGGCGGCGCGTTAGCCTGAGTTAATCTTACTACAGGGCGGTGCGCTAAATGCGGAGCAATCTGAACATTTGTTAAAACACTGCCTTTGGTTTCAACAAGAGAAATTGCCTCTCTGGTAGCTGGCAAAGTGTCGATCCCATTTAAATAAATAGTCCAAAAATAGCCGTATTTCGCTAAAGCTAAGAAAGAAATCAACGACCAAATTACAATGACTCTAGGCAATGGATAATTAGGAATTGGCAATATATCAAATATTGTCTTTCCCTTTTGCTGATTGCTAGCTGCTAAACTGGAAATTACGGCAACCAACAAAAACGGCAATATCGGCACAGAATATTGATGAACTAAATCCCGCTGAGCGGGGCGATCGGAAAGAATATTCATCGCCAACATCGGCACAGCACTAATTAAAGATGACAGATGACGCGGGGACAGCCACCAAATTACTGGTAATAACAATAAAGCTAAATATTCAAAAGTATCTAAACAAAATAAACGCCCTAAAACTAGATTTGGTTTCACTATTAAATTAATAGCAATTTCAAAAAGTGAGTTGCCCAAATATTGATATCGCCCAATTGCCGCGTGTTCTCTTCCCTGATTAAAATACGGTATAACTGCCTGAGTAACTACTAGGAACCAACCCGCGCCTAGAAAGAGAGCTATGAACCCACAATTACGTTTTTTGTCAAAACACAACAGCCACAAACCCATCGCAGCCACAGTTAAAGATAGGACGGCTTTGCAGCTCAAAACTAATACAATAGCAGCACAAAACCACAAGGTTTGATTGAGCCTCGCGGCTAAGATTGCTGCTAGCAGTGCTGGTAAAGCAATGACTTCTGGGTGGAAGTCGAAGAGATTGACATTAAATACTAATGGATAGAGGAGGTAAGTACAGGCGATCGCCAAAGATATGCTATTATTTAATCCGGCTTGACGTGCCAAACTCCAACTCGGCCAAGCGCCTAAAGCTAGGGCAACAGCTTGCACTAAAAAAAGCCAGTGAACATCTGGATATATTTTGTAAAGTAAAGCTAGGGGATAGAATATAAAAGCAGCGTGATCCCCCCAAATATTTATTGCCATTAAAGAGGAAAATGGCGTTTGATTTTGGGAGATTAAATAAATTGCTTGGTCGAAAATTGCTAAGTCGAATGCAGTTGACTGAAACAAAGCGTGCCGCGCGCTGCTGGCGGCAAATAAGACTATCGTTGTCACGACAATCATTAAAAATACTGGATGAGATTTTAGGGATTTTAAAGTTAGCATTTTATTGGTTTAATCAGCCCTTCGTTTAAATAGCAGGACTTCGTTTTTTTGATAAGTTAATTTAAAATCGGGAGAAGTTTTAAGTTTATTTGCTAACGTAGCACCAAGTTTTTCAGTATCAGGCCAGGGATGGCGCAGGTTTAATAATATGTATTGAAATTCAGCTAAATTTGTTTGGGGCGAAATTTGTGACAGCAATTTTACTAGGGGGCGGTGGGTAAAGTGAGGGGCAAGTCTATTATCTGTTAAAATACTGCTTTGCGGTTGAACTTGTGCGACTGCTTCGCCTGTAGCTTGCCAGGTATCCAGTCGATTTATGTACAGATAAAAATCTTTATATTCGCCCACACATAGGAAAATTAGTAATGACCAAATTATCATGATTCTCGGCAGTTGAATTCCCTGCCAAAGTTGAGAAATTCGGAAGTTTGTAAATTGTGGCAGATTGACCCATGTTAAAAACTGTTGCTTATTTGCTTTATCCTCTTCCTGGTTGCCTTTTATTTCTTCCCTGTTCCTTGTTTCTTCCTTCGCGATTACTGCTAAAAATAAAAATGGAATTAGAGGCACTGAATACTGATAGGCTAAGCTGCGTTGAAATGACAAGTCAGAGAGGATATTTATCAGCAGGGTAGGGATGGCAGGAATTAGGGCGGTTAAATATTTTAGGCGTAGTTTGCCGGAAAATGGCAATAGCAGCCAAATCACAGGTAAGGTGAGGAGAAATAAATATTTGAATGTATCGAATGAAAGAATTTTTCCTAATACTAACTGTGGTTTTAATATGAGATTGATGATAATTTCTACTACGGATTTGCCTAAATAGCTGTAGCGCCCGACTCCAGCGACTTCGCTACCGCTAAAGAAGGGGATGATTTTCTGGGAAGCTATCAAAAACCAAGCTGCACCTAGCCAAAGTGCGATCGCCCCGTACCGTTGCTTTTTTTCGCAAAAAAACAGCCAGAAACCCATAGCAACAACGGTTAGGGACAAAACCGCCTTGCAACTGAGAACTAACACAATAGCGGTACAAAACCCCACAATTTTATTTAAACGCGCTGCCAAAATTGCTGCCAAAAGTGCGGGTAAAGCGATTACTTCCGGGTGAAAATCAAATAAATTGATGTTAAATACCACCGGATAGAGCAAATAAATCAATGCGATCGCACGCGATTGTTCTTGATTTAAACCTGCCAAACGCGCTAAACTCCACGTAGGCCAAGCCCCCAGGGATAATGCAACTGCTTGTACCAACAGCAGCCAATGCACATTCGGGTAAATTTTGTACACCCAAGCTAGCGGATAATAGATTACCGCTGCGTGATCGCCCAAAATATGCATCCTCATTAAAGAAGAAAAAGGCGTTTGGTTTTGGCTGATCAAGTAAATTGCTTGGTCAAAAATTCCCAAATCGAAAGCAGTTGATTGGAATAAAGCGTGCCGTAAACTGCTACACAAAAAGAAAATTGCCGCAGCAGTAGCCATCGCCCAAACCAAACTCGACGGTAGCTGCGATCGACCTTCCTCTATATTTTCGGCGATCGAGACACTGATGTCCTCACGGTCATCAGCAAAATTTTCCCTATTCTGCATGAAATCTGGCACTAGGTGGTCACTCAAAATATGATTCCATCGAATGTGCTTTCCACGCAATAGTTAACCACTAATTTTTATCCCCGCAATCGTAATATTAGAATAATCCACAAAACATTAAAAAATTGTGAAAGCAATAACTCTTCTCGGTTCCACAGGCTCCATCGGCACTCAGACTCTGGATATTGTAGCTCAATACCCCGATCAATTTCGGATTGTCGGGTTAACCGCGGGACGAAATGTAACGTTGCTGGCCCAGCAAATTCGCGAATTTCGACCGGAAATTGTCGCGATTTGCGACGAAGATAAATTACTGGAATTGAAGGAGGCGATCGCAGATCTCGACCCTCAACCTATTTTACTTGCTGGCGAGTCAGGCGTTGTCGAAGTTGCTCAATACGGTGACGCTCAAGCCGTCGTCACGGGCATAGTTGGCTGTGCCGGTTTGCTGCCAACAATTGCGGCTATCAAAGCAGGCAAAGATATCGCCTTAGCAAATAAAGAAACATTAATCGCAGGGGGCCCCGTTGTCAACCCCTTAATCGAAAAATACGGTGTTAAAATATTGCCTGCTGACTCGGAACATTCAGCAATTTTTCAATGCCTGCAAGGTGTGATGGTTGGCGGGTTGCGGCGAATTATTCTCACTGCTTCGGGCGGTTCTTTTCGAGATTTGCCGAGCGACAAATTAGCCGCAGTAACAGTAGCCGATGCCTTGAAACATCCGAATTGGTCTATGGGGCAGAAAATCACGATCGATTCTGCTACTTTGATGAATAAAGGATTAGAAGTCATTGAGGCTCATTACTTATTCGGAATGGATTATGACGACATTGATATTGTCATTCATCCCCAGAGCATAATTCACTCGTTAATTGAGCTGCAAGATACCTCAGTTTTGGCGCAATTGGGATGGCCGGATATGCGCTTGCCGCTGCTTTACGCTTTGTCTTGGCCGGAGCGAATTCATACAGATTGGGAACGGCTGGATTTGGTAAAAGCTGGGGATTTGACTTTCCGAGAACCAGACCACGAAAAGTATCCTTGTATGCAGTTGGCTTATGCGGCTGGACGTGCGGGCGGTTCGATGCCGGCGGTGCTGAATGCGGCAAACGAACAGGCAGTAGCGCTATTTTTGCAGGAGAAGATTCAGTTTTTGGATATTCCAAAGTTGATTGAGAAGGCGTGCGACAAACATCAAACCGATAACTGTGAAAGTCCTGGTTTAGAGGATATTTTGGCCGCGGATAGGTGGGCGCGGCAGGAAGTTTTGGCAGATAGTATGGAATTGGGCGATCGTATTCTTTCGATTCGCTAATTGTATCAGCAGACTTGCACTTAGCCACAAGCCCGCCGAGGAATTAATTCCCCGTCTCATAGCTAAAGTCGGTTGAAACCGACTGCCCAACCTTGATAAATATCCAGTCCTCTTTCAGAGGACTTTAGCTATGAGACAGGGGTTTTTAACCCCTGGCGGACTATGCCAAAAAGTGCAAGATATCGGCAAAATCCTATAAAAATTTGACCTGATTTTAGTCTTGTATTGACTAACTCCCAACTTTCGCCACCAAATCAGCCGCACTCATTTTTTCGTACATTTCAAACGGTTGGTGAATCCAAGGATTCTCAGCCAAATAATCTACATAATAATCCGGCTTTGCAACAGAACAAGCTTTGTACCAAAGCACAGCAGTCCGAATTTCCTGAATATTCTCGCCGTAGCGACTCTTGAGCCAAGCGATACCTTGCTCTAAACTAATTCCCGAATCCACCAAATCGTCAATCAGAAGAATGTGGCTGCCCAAATTATCGCCCACCATTGTCAAATCGCGGGCAAACTCGATCGCACCCCGGACATTTCCCTCCCCCCCACCATAGGACGAGGCCGCTAAAATCGCCAGAGGTTTGTCGAAAATCCGTGACAGAGTATCTCCAACCCGCAGCCCTCCCCTCGCCAGACAGACAATTCGATCGAATTTCCACTGAGATTCCTCAATTTTTACAGCCAAATCCTCAATTTTCCGATGGTACTCAGGCCAAGAAACGTAAAGGTCACTCATTCCTAATATTATTGAAATATCAAAGGTATTATTAATTATTTTGGGGAAAATGACATGGATGCAGATGAACTTCTCAGACGGTATGCAGGCGGAGAACGGGTTTTTCACAAAGTAGACCTGAGCGGTGCCCATATGTCAAGGACAAATTTGCGCGATATTGACCTGAGTCACGCTAATTTAAAAGGTGCAAATTCGATCGGTCTCACCCTCTACAGAGCCAATCTGTATCAAGCAGATATCAGCCAAGCCAACCTCTCCCAAGCCAACCTCATGTCCGCTAATTTTGGCGAATGCGAGGCGGTGGGAGCGAACTTGAGCGGAGCCATCTTGCGGAGTGTCGTCTTCAGCGGGGCCGATTTAACGGGGGCGAGTCTCAGGGGTGCAGACATGAGAGATGCAAACCTTCAGGGGGCAATTTTGATTCAAGTTTATGCAGTTAACGCTAACTTGCAAGGTGCAAACTTGACAGAAGTAAAGCTTTGCGGAATCAACCTGAGCAAAGCAAATTTAACGGATGCGAACTTAACACAAGCTGACCTCAGCCGTGCTAACCTAACTCAAGCAAATCTGAGTTGGGCTAATTTGACGGAAGCAAATCTGGAAAAAGCTGATTTGAAGGGAGCCGATTTGAGCGGAGCTAACTTGAGCTGTGCAAATCTTCATAAAGCAGATTTGAGCGGAGTTTCCCTTAAGGGAGCAAATCTCCGGGGAGCAAACTTGCATCAAGCTTCTTTGCGCGGGACAAATTTGGATGAAGCGAATCTGAGAGAGGCCATGATGCCTGACGGCACAATCTCTGACTAAATAAGCTGAGAAAATAGAAGTTAAAACGGCAGGGTGCCTGTGGCGCACCCTACATTTAGGCTAATGCCTGATTTTTTTAAGGGGATTTAATTCTGCCTTTAAGTGACAGTGCATTTAAAGAGTAGTGGCAAAAAATTTAGAACCGACTTTAATCTACAACTTTCAGCCAGCCACGGCGAACGGCGTGGAGCAAGCGGTTGATGGCTGTTTGATCTTCTTCGGTAAGAGAGTCATTTAACAGGGCTGTCTTGAGCTGTTGTCGGTGAGTGGGAGTCAGCAGACCGGAGTGATATACCTGAAAGACTAGCTCTGCAATAGTAAATTGAGGTAAAAGCGTTTGGGTGGTCATCATGTGTTTTTTTTTTGAACTCACTCTTGACAGTATTGACTGATTTTCCCAATTTTTATGTGATTCAACTACGGGAGTAAATGTGATCCATTGGCTCTTGATGAGTGATTTGTGTCAGCCGGACTAGGGAATTGGATATGTCCTCGATAGCCCTGCTACTTGAAACACCAACTCTGTCCCGATTACTCGCTTTTGGCAACTCCGAAATCTCTACTTTTTGTCAAGAGACTGTGACAAATTTGTTAATATTTATCTATTAATAGATTACTAATGACTGCTAGCTAAATCGCTTGGCTTAATTCAACGTAAAACTTTGACGGTGTTTATAAACCAGCTTTTACCTAGATTTACCTAGTTTCTTGGTGTGGTCTTTGTTCCGTGGATATACTTAATAACCCGCCCAAAAACCGATACAAGTTTCCGACAGGAGGGGCCATCCGCCCCCAATTTTAAGCTCTAGTTCAAGCTCCCAGATTCATCTGTGAAGTCAATCTCAAATCTCTAATCTCAAATCTCAAATCGACTGGCTGCTTCAAATCAAAAATCCCGGCTTCTTCAAGAAACCGGGTCGAGCTTTTTGATCGCAGTACAATTTTTTTGGGAGAGTGTTAATGGAGCGACCTACTCACGAAAATCTTATTGTTGGCAAAGCTTGACAGGAGAGAAAGTAGAAATACTAATCTCAACTTCTTGTGTGAGGAGACTAATCGGAAATCCTGACCCATCCGCGGCGGATGGCGTGCAGCAGGCGGTTGACTGCATCTCTGGCGTCTTCGCTGAGAGCGCTTTGGCAGAGTTCCCGCAATCCGTGGCTTTGAGTGCGAGTCAGATTGCCTGAATGGGTGACTTGATAGAACAGTTCAGCGATCGCTCGATCAGATTTTAAAGTCAGAGCTTGCATGAAATCTCGTTGAACTCGACTATTATAATATCGAGCATTTGAGAAAAGAGTAGGGTGATTGCAGTCGGCTAAGCTGTGTGATCGTTCTCGGCTCGATTTGTGACCAAAGTCTGCCATTATAAGTGATTTAAATCACATAAAACCACAGATCTCGATCGCATAAGCTATAATTTGGGTGGTATCCTCAAGGTTTGACAAAACCTCGAAAAGCTCTGAACGCAAGGCTTTAAGAACCCAAAACCGCCGCGCAGCGGGAGTAAGTCCGCTCTACATCGCAGGCTCTGGACTTGGATAGCTGTGAAACTTTGGGTTTTAGACACTTGCAGGTTGCAGCTCAGGGCATAAAGTTGCGATCGGCGAGCCACACCCTGAGATATAATAATTATAAATACTTCTATCCCATCTATAGACAGACAGGCAGGTAAAAAAATGATAATGATTAGCTACTTTTCGATTGCCTTAATCGTTTTTCTTGTTTGGTTCAAAAGTTTTTGGAATGATACAGCTACATCTAAAAAAGACGTGATATCTTGGATAGCCTTAATAATGGGGCCTCTGTTTTGGCCTGTTGTTCTGCCCCTATCCCTTTTGCAAATTACCAGCAAAAAGTCTGTGGTAAAAACAGCTCAATGCGAGCAAGAATTCTAATAAATTGTGGAAGTAACTAGCTTCAACAAAGTCGCTTATCTCATCCTAAATTATTCTGCGTCCATCGCTCCTGGCAGCGAGTAATTTATCTTTTTTAATTGTAAAAAAAATGCAGCTAGAATGTAGAATCCAATAAAAATTCTGAATCCTAAAACAGTATTTTTTTACCGCTATCAAATTCTGCCTTCTGCTTTTTGATCCCGCCCAAAAACGGATACAAGTTTCCTACAGCAGTCGGCAGCAGCCCTTAATTTTAGGCTTTTCTTCAAGCTCTCCGATTCCTCTGTTGAATAAATCTCAAATCTCAAATCGTTCAACTGAGCGAGATTTACTCAGCGATCGCCGAACGTCTCACGCAGAAGTATCCAATCGACTGATACCTAATTTTCTTCGGTGACATTGTGAATTAATGGTGCGGCTCAGTCAAAATTGTTCAGGCACAACTGTCAGACCGAAATTGTCGGACAGCGACCACAATATTTTTTTATTCAAAAATTATCTGCCACCTCAACCAAGCTCAAAATTAATATGTAATGTAACATGGCCTGTTGTTTGCAAAAATATAACTTCAGACATATTTTCGCCTGCCGCTGACCAACTTAAGAATTTTGATTACTTCTGGCCGCTGCGTACCATTCATCGAAGGTGGGAAAATCCTGGCCAGGCGTGGAAAAACAGCTAGGCTCTTTGCCATTTAAGCTTTTCGAGCTCCCTTTCTTCAAATCTTAGTAGCTCTAAACAGGAAATTGTAGAGTTCGTTTGCGTCCAAAATGCCTAACTCTTACCGCAGTTAGATAGACAATTCAAGGCAGAGACTGCAATATGAAATAGGCAACAAAAACTCTTTCAAATCTCAAGTACGACTTATTTTTGGCGATCGGGCATCAGGAGTGTATAACGGGAGCCAGCTAAGTTTTTAGAGGTACGAGATGTTTGGGAACTTCTAAAAAAAAGTGCCGTCACGGTATCCAAATTCGTTATTTGCATAGAAAGTAGGAGTCAAAATGAACGAAGTATCTGAGAAACCAATTTATAGAGTTCTTAATCTATTGTCGCTGCTAGCGCTGACCTACTATGCAGCTACTTCCATCAATTATATTTTCGAGAGTGACGCTCACATCTACAAGTACGACAGCCATAGTAATTCCAACGCCTCACCAGCGCAACTAGAAGCACACCGCTAGGAATAAATTGTAGAGATTTTCTCGGAATGAATGCCGAACCAAATTTCTGGTAATTTGCTGATCGTTAATGCTCAGCTCGAAGTTAACCACAATTAGTAAAAAACTCTTTGCGCTAAAAACTTAATATTTTCAATCACAGGTATTAGCCATCGAATGTACCACAAAAATTAACTATATTAATTGGTTCTCAAAAGAGACCAGAGTGATGAAAGGATCGTCAAGCATTTTCATCAGTAAGAGCATTAATAGCTTTAGTAATCGCTTCATCAAGAAGATTTGAAGGTGGATATGCTTCAGAACGGAAAATCGCTTTGATTTTTGCCCACTACAACTCGATGGGAGATAAATCCGGCGAGTATGGAGGTAATAACTTTACTTGGGAGCCGACGATAGATACCATCAAAAAAATGACGGCTTCAGCATTATGAACAGGTAAAGTATCCATCACTACAATTGCGCCAACCGATAACTGCGATTCATCTGTGGACTAAATCTAAAATCTAAAATCTAAAATCTAGTGACAGTACCGTCACAAATCTACCAGCTCACCGTTGATTCCAACTTCACCAAAAGACGATCGCTGCATTGTCTGTTGTCCGGATGGATGCGGCTCATGGTTGAAATGACGGATTAGGGTTGAAAAACTGGGTTTTTTAGCCCTAATCCTGCATTAATCGTGAGGGATTTGGCTGGAAACATCCAGGTGCTGAGGCTCAAAAGCCCGTCCGGGACTGTGTTGGGACGCACTTTTGATTAAATACGGCCTCCAGCGTGCGCGGGCTTGCTTTCAAAGCCAGTTAAAAAATTTTGATTTCTGGGGAACTATTGGCGAAAATCAAAAGTCTGGTCAACTACAGTGTACTTAAAAGAAATCGCCGCTCAGTTCCAGCCCCATTGCGGGCGATCGAACTCTCCGGCGATCGACAGTGCCAAAGACCCGGTGCAACTTCTCAATCTTGAGAGCATACTCCGATTAAAAATGGTCTCTGTGTATCTTCCGGGTATTGTTTTAATAATGACTAGCCATATCGACGGTCATTATGGTAAACTCGCAAACGTTTAAGTGGAATATTTTCGTGTTAGAGGAGGCAGTGGTGGAGTCGAGAGTCAAAAGCAGGAAACAACCGAGATTTGCTGCTCAACGAATACAGGATTCAACTCGCGCTCCGAGGCTCGCTGCTGACAAATTAAATTACATGACAGCTTATAGCAGCCGGGTCAATTAGGGTCTCAACCGATGTCCGGTTTCATTTATTGAATCCCTTTGGAGGGAAAAGTGTATTGTAGAAAAATGATTGATCTTTTAGGAGGAGTGTAAATGACACAGGTAACTAATCCAACACAGCCAGCAAGTTCACTATCAGGTGGTATTGGTGGCACTGGCTCAACCGTTATCGGCATCGCCAGCGGCAACAGGTTGAACGGCAGCGAAGGCAGCGATATCATCCTGACTTTTGCGGGCGCTGATGCCGTCGCTGGTGGCGGTGGCGACGACCTGATTATTTCCGGAGGCGGAAATGACAGTATCGGCGGCGGCGGCGGCAACGATAATATCTTTTCAGGCAGCGGCGCCGATGTTGTAGCTGGTGGCAGCGGCGACGACCGGATCTTTGCTGGTAAAGGGGATGACCTCGTAGACGGCGGTGATGGCAATGACTTGGTTTCTGGCGACAACGGCAACGACACCGTACTCGGTGGCGGTGGCAACGATACAGTCTTTGGTGGCCGAGGCAACGATATTGTCAGCGGCGACGACGGCAACGACAGCCTGTTCGGCGGTAAAGAAAACGATACTGTCAATGGCGGATCGGGCAATGACTTTATCTCTGGCGACAGAGGCGCTGATGTCCTCACCGGCGGTGCTGGCAGCGATACGTTCTACTTCTTCTCCAGCGGTGGCGATTATGGCGTAGACACGATCACTGACTTTACCCCAGGCGAAGATAAGATCCGCTTGAAACAGGGCGGTGTGTTCGCTGGTTTGGGTAGCGGCCTCGAGGCAAGCGAGTTTGTCGTCGTTTCGGGTTTCAACGCAGCTACTCCAGGAACAGGCACGACGAACAAGTTAGTCTACGACCCAACAAGCGGTGCGTTGTACTTCAACGGCACCAGCGGAGTGCTAACTATTGCTCAGTTGCAGCCTGGCCTGACGATTACCTCGAACAACTTCGAGTTGTTCTAAAACAACTGGCTGTTGTGGGGCGGCACCGGATAAGATTCGGGGCGGTTATCACAAAGCCGGTAGTTTTAAAGGATTTCAACCTCACTCTGCTACAAGCGGGGTGAGGTTGAAATATTCAATGCAGGAACTAAAGCAGGGGCCGTAAAAAAAATTGATCGACAGTTATTGATAAAATTAATCGATCGCCCGATGGGGCAAAATATAAATACAAAGTTTTTAAATTAGAATTTCTAGGTTTTACTGAAGCGGTAAAGAAACCGCAACTGCTGGCTAGCAATGAGCACTGAAGAATATATCCGGCAAGCCCAAATTTATTTGAACCGGGGGAAGTTAACTGAGGCGATCGAGTTTTGCAAAAAGGCGATCGAACTTCAACCGTTTTCGCCCTCGGCTTACACGACTTTAGGCGAAATTCTCGAAGCTCAAGGCGATCCGACGGCCGCAAGAGACGCTTTTGTGCAAGCTTTGGAGATTTCGCCGCAGTTTTTTCTGGCTCATGCTTATTTGGGTCAACTTTATAGCGACTATGCGTGGCTGGATGAGGCGGTTTTTCACTACCGAAAAGCTCTGGATTTGAAACCAGATTGGGCGGAACTTCATTATAACTTGGGAAATATTTTTCACAATCAGGGTAATTTGTTGGGGGCGATCGACTGTTACCGAAATGCGATCGGCAAAAAACCCGATTATCTCAATGCTTTCTACAATCTGGCTGTGGTTTTAGATGAAAATAGTCAGCTCGAAGCAGCAATGGATACCTACCGACAGGTGATTGCTCTGAAGCCGGATTACGTGGAAGCTTACAGCAATCTGGGTGTGATTTTGCTCAAGGACGATCGGGCTGCTGAGGCGATCGAAGTTTACCAGCGGGCGATCGAGATTAAGCCGGATTGGGCGACGCTGCACAATAATTTGGGTCAAGCCTTGCTGGACAAAAGTCCCGATCGGGCGATCGCATCTTACCTCACAGCTATTGAGTTGGAGCCGGACATGGTTTTGGCTCACTACAATCTAGGGAAAGCGTGGCAATTACAGGGGGAACATTCGGCGGCGCTTGCTTGTTTCGATCGCGCGATCGATCTCAATTCCGACTATATTTCGGCCTATACAGATGCCGGATTTTCTTTGATGGTTTTGGGTCAAGTGGCGGAAGCCATGCCTTATTTTGAGAAGGCAATAGCTCTGAAGCCTGATTTTGTTGAGGCTTACTGCCGCTTGGCACAAAGGCGGAGAGTGGCGGCGGTAGAAGATGATGAATTGTCAAGGGCGATCGCTGCGTGCGATCGATTTCTCACAGCACTAACTGGAAGGAAGAAGGAAGAAGGAAGAGGGAAGAAGGAAGAAAAAGAAACTATTCCCAATGCCCAATGCCAAATGCCCAATGCCAAATGCCCAATGCCAAATGCCCAATTACCAATTGCTGAAATTTGCGATAACTTAGCCGAAATTTACTTGCATTTGGGAAATGCTTTAACAGAGTACGGCGGACACGAATCTGCCGCCGTTTATTATCAAAAAGCTTTGCAAATTCAGCCACACAATGCAGAGATTTACTGGCGGGTGGGAAATTCATTAGCCCAGCAAAAGCGGTTCAGTGCAGCAATTGCAGTTTACCACATGGCTTTGACGATTCAACCTGCTTTACCGCAGGTTTATTTTGAGTTGGCAAAACTGCTGGAAAAACAGGGGCGCTGGGAACGGGCGCTCGATTATTATCAAAAAGTTTTAGAGTTGCAATTGCATGGGTATGGAGACCAGAAAGAGTGGAAAAAACAGAGTTTTATATTGCCAGATAGCACTTCTATAAAACATCCTCACGGTATTTATTTATCGAGTTGGGATTGGCTGGTTAAGGCTAAGTTGGATGCAGATAATTATGTGGAAATAGTTTGGAAATCTGTACCAGAAGCAAGTCCCGAAAATATTCCGAATTCCCAATTTGCGAGCTCCAATTCCAAATTGGCAAATTCCGATTGTACCGGGTTAACTTGCGGGCTGTGTTTGCAGCGACTTTCTAAGTGGTTCGATCCGGTGCATTTGGGTTGGGGAGTTTGCCGTTTGTCCAACGCGCAACCGATACCTGTGCAGTCGCCCAAGACTTTTGTGGCTGCAATTCCCAACGGGCGAGTTTGGATTGTGCCGCAGGAAAATTATTGGCTGATTTGCAAGGCGATCGCTGTAATTACTCCTGACAATTATTTGTTGGGTGATGTGTCGAGAGATTATCCGGGGTTTTTACCTGGATGCGAAAAGCATGATATTAGAAAACACAGCGTTTTTAATTTAGAATCATTCCCGCCTCTCAAGCAAATTGACGGCAGAGTCGCGGTGCTTTCTGGTTTGTCTGGAAATGTCTATTTTCACTGGATGGTTGACGTTTTGCCGAGGATAGAATTGCTGCGGCACAGCGGTAGGGATTTGGCGGAAATTGATTGGTTTTTGGTGAATAGTTGTCAGCACCAATTTCAGCGGGAAAGTCTGAGAATTTTGGGCATTCCCGAAGAGAAAGTCTTGGAGAGCGATCGCTTGCCTCACATACAAGCAACCGAGTTGATTGTACCTTCTTTTGCGGGATATTTGGGCTGGCCTTCTGGGTGGGCGATGGATTTTTTGAGGCGCGAGTTTCTGAAGGGAATTATACCTAGTTCGAGCTATCCAAAACGCATTTATATCAGCCGCAGCAAAGCAAGATATCGACGAGTTTTGAACGAGGAAGATGTGGTTGAGGTTTTGGATAAATTTGGCTTTGTTTCTATTTTACCTGAATCGATGTCTTTGGCAGAGCAAATTGCTCATTTTTACCACGCTGAGGTGATATTGGCAGCCCACGGCAGCGGCTTGACAAATACGATTTTTAGTCGCCCGGGAACTAAAGTAATTGAGTTAGTGTCGCCTCACTATATCAGCCATTATTACTGGGGAATCAGTCAATACTTGCAGTTGGAACATTACTTTTTAACGGGGGAGGCTTTTGAATGCTATCCTATTAGACAGTTGATGTATCAGAATTCCCTGACTGAGGATATTTTGGTGAACTTGAGTTCGCTCAAAAAGATGGTTGAAGGGGTGGGTTTGGGTTAGTTGGTGTCTGGAGCAAGTTTAATTATGCCCTCGATTGAGAAGATGGAAAAGGCAGCGGTTGATTTGAGTCGGCAAGCAGAAGTTTATTTAGCCGAAGGAAAGTTGAATGAGGCAGTTGCTGCTTGCGAGTCAGCGTTGAAAATTGAACCGAATTTGGCTGCAGCTTGCCAGACGCTGGGAAAGGTGATGCAGGTTCGAGGTGAAATCGAGCAAGCTAAGCAGTGGTATGAATCGGCGATCGATCGCAATCCAAATTTGCCGGAAGTTTATGCTAATCTCGGTATTTTGTATTCTCAGGGGAAACAGTGGGAAAAGGCGATCGTAAATTGTGAAAAAGCAATTTCGCTAGCGCCGAATTTTGCTGCTGTTTATCGGCAGTTGGCGAGAATTTGGACGCAGTTAGAGAAGCGAGAAGAGGCGGCAGACTGTTGGTATCAAGCTTTTAATATCGAGCCGAATTGGGCAACTGCTGAGGAAAACGTCACTCTGGGAAATAGTTTGGTTGAATTGGGAAAGTTCGATCGCGCTATTGAATGTTATTCGCGGGCAATTGCGTTAAATCCAAACCTAGCAACAGCTTATCACAATTTGGGAGAAATGCTGGTTGGTCAGAAGCGGTGGGATGAGGCGATCGCCAATTACCGACAAGCCATTGCCATCAATCCAAATTCGTTTGAATCTTACCACAGTTTGGGTAAAACTTGGGCGGAGCGAGGAGAATTCGATCGGGCGATCGCCTGTTACAACAAAAGCCTCGAACTCAATCCCAAATACGCTCGTGCTTACGTGGGTTTAGGTAATGTTTTCGCGCAAAAACAGGATTTTGATGCAGCCATTAAATGTTACCGTCAGACTCTGGAAATCAATGATAATTCTTACTGGGCATACAATTGCTTAGGGGACGCTTTGGCTCAAAAACAACTGTGGCCCGAAGCTATTAGTTGCTACCGCAAAGCTATTGAAATAAATCCAAATATTCCTTGGTTTTATGTCAATTTGGGAATAGCCTTCACCTGCGAACAATCCTGGGATGAAGCTGTGGCTGCTTTCCTGCACGCGGTTCAGATGGAGCCGAATTTGACGGGAATTAATCAGCGGTTGGGATATGTTTTGCGGAAGCGGAGCGAATCGGGTTTAGAAAGCACAATCGCAACTTATTGTCAATCTATTGAGGTACTTGCAAGCGGGAAAAATTACCACAAATTGCTGGGAATTGAGTTAGATGGAGCGGAATTTTATATAAATTTAGGCAATAGTTTAGCAAAACAGAAGCAGTTGGAAGGTGCGATCGTATTTTATAGCATGGCCCTGCAAATTGAACCCAATGCTGCGGAAGTTGTCGCCCAACTAAATGATGTTCGGGCAAAACAACAGGAGTTATACGCACAAATTGCCACTTACCGCCACCAAATAGAAATAGATCCGGCTAATTCTAAGCCTTACAACGATTTAGGAAATATTTTACCGCAATTAGGGGAATTAGAAGAAGCAATTATTTGCCACCAAAAAGCGAGCGAATTGAGGGGTTGGCCTGAGTGTGCGGCGAAAGATTATCAATTTACCCAAGATTGGTTTACCCACAATATTCCTATTTGGCAACGGCATTTGCAGCAATTTACCGGAATTGCGGATTTTCAAGTTGTGGAAATCGGCAGTTTTCAGGGAATGTCTGCTTGCTGGCTGCTGGATAATATTTTAACTCATCCGACGGCAAAGATTACTTGTATTGATTTGTATTTTCAACAACATTTTAAGGGCAATATTGTTAAAACGGGAGCAGCAGCTCGGGTAATTGAATTAGAAGGTTACTCTCAAGATTTGTTAATTAATTTGGCTTCGGAATATTTCGATGTTGCTTACATTGACGGCTGTCACAAACCTACCAGTGCTCTGCAAGATGCGATTTTATCTTGGAGGTTGGTGAAAGTTGGGGGATTGATGATTTTTGATGATTACGAGTTTACGTTTCCCGACAGCCCGGAGCAAGATACTAAAATTGGGATAGATGTTTTTTTGGAGATGTTTGGAAGTCAGTTAGAAGTTGTACACAAAGGCTATCAACTGATTGTCAAAAAAATCGGCAATCAAAGTTTGGGCGAAGAGCAAACTCTGTTGTCTCTGGGTTGGGAAAAGTTGGGGGATATTGCGACGAACTCCGGTTATTTGGATGAGGCGATAGCCCGCTATCAAACAGCTATTAAAATAAAGTCTGGCAACTACTTAACTTACCAAAAGTTGGGTAAAAGTTTGCAAAAGAAAGAACTATTTGACGAAGCTAGGGCAGCTTACCAACAGGCGATCGCACTCAACCCTCATTTTAGTTGGGCTTACCACTTTTTGGGGGAAACTTTGCAGGCGATTGAGCAACACGAGGAAGCCGCTGCTGCTTACCGCAAAGCTATTGAGTTAAATCCAGATTTTTGTTGGACTTACAACAATTTAGGCGATGTGCTGATGGAGCTTTCTGAGTGCGAGGAAGCTGCTGTGGCTTACCGCAAGTTAGTTGAACTCAATCCCGATTTCTGTTGGTCCTACGAGAGATTAGGTAGGGCTTTGGTTGCACTGGAAAATTGGGAAGAAGCGGCGGCGGCTTACCGCAAAGCTATTGAATTAAACCCCAATGATTGTTGGCTGTACAATAGTTTGGGGGAAGTTCTGGAATCACAAGAAAATTGGTTTGAAGCAGCAGGGGCTTTTGATCGTGCTATTGAGCTAGAACCCGATCATAGTTGGTTGTACAAAAAGTTGGGTGATGCACTGCGGAATCAAGGGGAATTAGAAAGGGCGATCGCCGTTTACGAAAAAGGCATCAATCTCGAACCCAAATCCTGCTGGTGTTACGAAGGATTGGGTTTGAGTTTCCTTGCAAAACAGCAGTGGGAACCTGCAATCACTAATTTAGTTCAAGCCCTGCAAATTAAACCCGATTTGTTTGAAGCTTACGATAATATAGGTTATGCTCTGGAACAACAAGGAGAAGGCGATGAGAGCGATCGGGCAAAATGCAGTAATCAAAATTTACCCTTAAGTATTCTCAAAAAATACTGCGGATTTACAGAAGATTTGACCGTTGCACCAGAATCAAATCCTAACCTCACCTGCATTGACATCCATCCTGCGAGTCCAATCAATTTATCTGATTCCAAAACAATCGATAGCAGCCGTAGATTCTGGGAACATCAAAGTCATTCAAGAAAAGCTTTTGTTGCCGTATTGCCAAAAGGAAGAGCTTGGGCAGATGTTGTGACTAGCGCCGTCATTACTTCAGAAAATAAACTTGTTGCTGACATTTCAATGGGTTGTGCGGAATTGGTAATCACTTCCGACAAATTGCCTCCCGCTGAACACGTCGATGGAAATGTGGCTTTTTTATCTGCTCGCTGGGGTGGAGCAGCTTATTTTCATTGGATGTTTGATGTGATTACGCGATTTGACCTTTTGCAGCGGAGCGGATTGATAGAAACTATAGATAAGTTTGTTGTCAATGCCTCGGATTCTTCCTATCAAGCAGAAACTTTAAATACTTTAGGAATTTCTCAAGATAAACTTTTAGAAAGTCGCTGCAAATTACATATTACCTCTGATAAATTAATAGTTCCATCAATATCTTATGACGGATCGGGCGCGGTTTCAAAATGGAAGTGTCAATATCTCAGAAAGACCTTTTTAAAGGAACAACAGCCACTAAGCACCGACTATTCGGAGCGGATTTATATCAGCCGCCAACAAGCTTCCTATCGGCGAATCGTCAACGATGAAGAGGTAATTAAATACTTAGAAAAATTTGGGTTCCGCAGTGTCAAGCTGGAAACGATGTCGATAGCGGAACAAGCATCGTGTTTGGCTGCTGCTAAAGTAGTTGTCGCACCCCACGGAGGGGGGTTAACAAATCTAGTTTTTTGCAGTCCGGGAACTAAGGTAATTGAGATTTTTTCTCCCCTTTACGTTCCGCATTGTTATTGGATGATTAGCAATTTGTGTGATTTGGAACATTACTATTTAATTGGTGATTTGGTTGATGATGGAACTCCGACCAAACCTTTACATAAAGATATGCAGTTGGATTTGAACTCGCTGGAAAAATTACTTGCTATGGCAGGAGTTTTGCATGGATAATGACTACCACAATTTGGGGAACTCTCTGCAAGAAAGCGGTCGGTTTGATGAGGCTGTTGCTGCTTACAAACAAGCTATTGAATTAAATCCCAAGTTTTCGTGGTCTTATCACAGTTTGGGCGATGTTTTTCTGAAACTTGAAAAATGGGAGGAAGCTGTCGCTGCTTACAAAAAAGCTGTTGAGTTAAATCCAGATTTTTCCTGGTCTTATCACAATTTGGGCGATGCTTTGCTGAAACTTCGGCGATGGGAAGAGGCTGCTGTTGCTTACCGCTGCGAGATTGCACTCAATTCGGATTTTGCTTGGTCTTTTTGCAATTTAGGTGACGCTTTAACTAAACTCAAACAGTGGGATGAAGCTATCGCCACGTATTTAAAAGCTGTTGAAATTGACAGAGATTTGCCAGGAATTTACGAGAAGTTGGGATATGCTCTCGGACAAACAGAGTCGGATTTAAATTTAGTGTTAGAACAATCTCAATTGCAAATTACACCCGAAAACTGGGAGTTTTATTTGCAGTTAGGAGAGAATTTAGCCAAGTACGATCGCCCAAAGAGCGCAATAATTCTTTACAAGTTGCTATTGACAAATATACCGAGTTGTGCAATAAGTTCCGCGAAATTAGAGGATTTGTTGCAGCAGCAAGAAAAGTGCGTTAGCGCAGCCATCGAAGAGGATCGCGCATTAGCCTCATCTCGCGCAACTGTCGCCCAAAAACCCGATGATTGCTGGTCTTATTATAATTTAGGTGCTGTTCTGAGCCACCAAAAATATTGGGAGGAAGCGGCGGCGGCATTTTTCCAAGCTATAGAAATAAATCCCGATATTCCTTGGTGGTTTTATTACAATTTGTGGGAAGTTTTTGTTAGGCAAAACAAGCTAGATGAAGTTGAGAACTTGTGCCGCGAAGTTGTTGCAGCTCAACCGGAGGCTTTTTGGCCTTATCTGAATTTGGGAGAAGCTTTAACGAGGCAAGGTAAAGTTCCAGAGGCGATTGATTTTTATCGAACTGTCAGTTACAAACAAATTTTTGCATCTCTTATTAGTAAGAGAACAGGCAAGATACCTGTTCCACAAGCAGATACAGGCAAGATGCCTGTTATACAAAATTGGAACTTAAAATCAGTCAAAGTTCCTAACTTTATAATTATTGGTTCTCAGCGGTGCGGGACGACTTCTCTGTATACTTATTTATCCAAACACCCGCAAATTTTGACTCCGATTAAAAAGGAGATGGATTTTTTTTCGTGGCACTTTGACAGAGGAATTGATTGGTATTTGGCTCATTTTCCGCCAATGCCTCCGGGAGAGCAATTTTTGACGGGCGAAGCAAGTCCGAGCTATTTTGACTCTCGGGAAGCACCGGAACGCCTCTACAGGCTGTTTCCAGAGGCTAAACTGATTGTACTGTTGCGAAATCCGGTCGATCGGGCGATTTCTCAATTTTACCGCTTGACTGGCTTAAATTGGGAAGCGCGATCGCTCGATCGAGTAATTAGCGATGAAATTGAACGGTTGAGTCAAAATCCAGAATACATCATCGGCGAGGAACCGGGGAATTATTTAGCTCGCGGTAGGTACATAGAATTTATTAAAAACTGGCTGGCTTTCTTTCCTAGAGAACAGTTGTTAATTTTGAAAAGTGAAGATTTTTATGCAGGTGCGGCGGCTATAGTCCAGCAGGTTTTAGAATTTTTAGATTTGCCGGAATATCAATTGTCTGAGTACCAAAATGCTAATCCTGGTTCTTATCAGCGGGTAAATGAATCGGTTCGCGACAGGTTGAGCGATTATTTCCAACCTTACAATCAGGAATTAGAGGAATATTTGGGAAGGCAGTTTAATTGGGAATAAAGTTGAGCTAAGATTAGAACAACTTGTAAGGAGGTAATACCGATGCTGACGAGCGAGCTAGATACGCTACTTAAAGAACAAGCACTCCAACGCCAAGATCCTGAAGATCGCTACCTTACCGATAGCGCCAACTGGGAACAATACGAGACACTGCTGAATCGGATTGGAGATGCGGCAGGATATCGAGTTACTTATTTAGATGGAGTTTTGGAAATTATGTCGCCTTCTCGCCGCCATGAAAGTAGAAAAACTCGCATTGGAGATCTGCTGCTTATTTATTTTGTAGAAGCTGACATCGAATATTTCCCTTTTGGGTCTACAACTCTGCGACAAGAGGAAAAAAGTGGCGGTACGGAACCGGATGAAGCTTACTGTATTGGCACAGATAAAGAATTTCCCGATTTGGTAATTGAAGTGATTGTTACCAGTGGCAGCATCAATAAACTAGAACTGTATAGAAGATTGAATGTGCGAGAGGTTTGGTTCTGGCGAAATGACCGATTTTCTATCTACCATTTGCGAGAAGAAATTCCGGTTGAATTCGTGTCCAACTGCGGTTATGAATTAATCACACAAAGCGAATTGCTACCGGGAATTAATATCGATATGTTGACAGAATGTGTAAAAAATCCTCACCCGTTAGCAGCAGCAAAGGAATGGAGACAGAATTGCCGACCTACTTAAACAGCAAGTTTTAAATCTGCTAGCTGTCGCAAAGACAATGAACTGAGCTCGCGCGCGCCGCGAGATTGATTCGGACTATGATTCAAACTATCGTCGCAAAGACAATGAACTGAGCTCGCGCGCGCCCAAGTCCGAGAAAAAAACTCGCCTCCCCTTGACAACTCATACTCGTTATGAGTACGCTATAATAAGCAAAGGAATTGAACCCAAGTACCCAAAAATTTAAAATCATGCTGACGAACCAAGAAGGTCAAAGAGTACCCAAAGTCACCTTTCGCACTCGCAAAGACAACCAGTGGGTCGATGTCACCACCGATGATATATTTGCAGGTAAAACCGTAGTAGTCTTCTCGCTGCCAGGAGCTTTTACTCCCACTTGTTCGTCCACGCACCTCCCCGGTTACAACGAATTGGCCAAAGTTTTCAAAGAAAACGGCGTAGATGAAATCGTTTGTATTTCCGTCAACGACACCTTTGTGATGAACGAGTGGGCCAAAGACCAAGAATCAGACAATGTGACGTTAATTCCCGACGGTAACGGCGAGTTTACTCAAGGCATGGGAATGCTGGTAGACAAAACAGATTTAGGCTTTGGGAAGCGGTCTTGGCGTTATTCGATGCTGGTAAAAGATGGCGTGGTTGAAAAAATGTTTATTGAGCCAGAGGAACCGGGCGACCCTTTCAAAGTGTCCGATGCCGAGACGATGCTCAACTACATCAACTCTGCAGCAGCCAAGCCGAAGGTAGTTTCGCTGTTTACAAAAATGGGCTGTCCCTTCTGCGCTAAGGCTAAGGCAATGCTGAGTCAAAAGGGCTTGGATTATGAAGAAATCGTCTTGGGTCGAGATATCACAACTCGATCGCTCCGGGCTGTAACTGGGGCTACAACTGTGCCGCAAGTATTTATCGACGGCAAGTTGATCGGTGGTTCCGAAGCGCTAGAGTCTTATTTGGCAGTTGCTTAGTTAAGTTAAACAACAATACTTAGCCTGCGGGCGCACAGTGCACACCTTACTCGTTGTACGGTGCGTACTGTGCGGCTTTGCCGTATTTGAGTGTATTTAGCGTAATCAAGCTTCGGAGTCAAAAAGTTCGATCGGTCTATTGATCCATTCTCGTGCAACAATTACTGGGGAAGTAATATTAAAAACGCAAGAAAAGGGAGTGACCGATCGTGGATTTGAGTTTAGTATCGTCAAATATCTTAAATCCCCCAATATTAGCTTTTTTCATGGGAATGCTGGCAATTTTTCTCAAATCTGATTTAGAAATTCCAGCGCCCATCCCCAAACTGTTTTCGCTGTACCTGCTGTTTGCGATCGGATTTAAAGGTGGCGTCGAACTGTCCAAAAGCGGAATTGACCAGCAAATCGCCCTGACAATTTTGGCAGCGATGCTGATGTCAATGCTAGTACCAATTTATACTTTTTTCATACTGAGGATAAAACTCGACTCTTACAATGCCGCGGCGATCGCAGCCACCTACGGTTCCATCAGCGCCGTCACATTTATCACCGCAACCTCCTTCCTCACAGCACAGGGGATCGACTTTGACGGTTACATGGTAGCCGCGCTAGCATTAATGGAATCCCCAGCAATTATAGTTGGTCTGATTCTAGTCAGTATATTTGGCGGGGAAGAAGGAAAACGCGAAATAGTTTGGCCCGAAGTGTTGCAAGAAGCATTCCTAAACAGTTCAGTTTTTCTGCTGATTGGCAGCCTAATTATGGGCGTACTGACAGGAGAACATGGTTGGGAAGTTATGAGTCCGTTTACTCAAGACTTGTTTTACGGAGTTCTGACTTTTTTCTTGCTAGACATGGGGCTGGTTGCCGCTAGCAGAATTAAAGATTTGCAAGAAGCAGGAATTTTTCTGATCGGCTTTGCAATCCTAATTCCGATAGTCAATGCAGTAATTGCTTTGGTAATAGCCAAATTAATCGGAATGCCGCAGGGAGACACTTTGCTGTTTGCCGTATTGTGCGCGAGTGCTTCTTATATAGCAGTACCAGCAGCCATGCGCCTAACTGTTCCCGAAGCGAATCCAAGTCTTTACATTTCAACTGCCTTAGCAGTGACATTTCCATTTAATATCATTGTAGGCATTCCCCTGTATCTATACGGAATCAATATGTTTTGGAGGTGAGATGATGGAGTCAGTCAAAAGAGTAGAAATCATAGCCCACTCAGTAGAACTCGGCAAGATTTTAGACGGTTTAGATAAAGCAGGCGTACCCGGTTATTCGGTGATTCGTGATGTCGCTGGAAAAAGCACTAGGGATCACGTTTCCCGTGATTCATCAATGACGGCGCTGGATAACATTTATGTGCTTGCTTTTTGTTCCCCAGCTCAAGTTTCAGCAGTTGCAGAAAACATTAGACCCGTGCTCAATAAATTTGGTGGGTCGTGTTTTATTTCAGATGCGGTGGAATTGCTAATTACTAGGTGCGTCGGGTAGTCATTAGTTATTGGTGATTATACCAATGCGGAAAAATTGAGCTACACATAGATTCTACACCATATGTTTAGGGACACGGCATTGCCGTGTCCTTGCGCGTATCTGCGACTGTAATCCTAGGCTTTGGTTCCGACAATCGCCACTGGTGATAAGGCCAATCCGTTTCGGCTTTTGGATAAGTTTTTTATTATTACTTTAGCGTGATTTTAAAAAGGCAATTTTGAAAATAATTTCTGTCTATTATAGCACTTTTACAATTTGACAAAAAGCAGCCATTAGCCATTAGTCAGCGGTCATTTCAGGATTAATTGCCCTTCCCAGCCAGGGCAGAATTCAGAATTCTTAAGAGATAGAAAAGAATCAGTTGCCAAAATCCGTTAGCGTGGTAAATTCTAAGCCACAACAGGCGATCCTCTTCGTTGGCGTAGCCCCCGTAGGGGCGGGCTTCGCTAACGCCAGATCGACTAACGATATTTTCAATAGGAGTTTAAACATGGCTGCATTAAAAGTCGGCATCAACGGATTTGGTCGCATCGGACGGCTAGTCATGCGTGCCGGCATCAAAAACCCCAACATCGAATTTGTCGGCATTAACGACTTAGTTTCGCCAGACAACCTGGCTTATCTTTTCAAATACGACTCTACCCACGGCATCTACGACGGCGAAGTGGAAAGCAAACCAGACGGCATTGTCATTGACGGAAATTTTATACCCTGCACAGCGATTAGAAATCCGGCAGAATTGCCTTGGGATAAAACGAGTGCAGACTATGTTGTAGAATCTACCGGATTGTTTACAGATTTTGAAGGCGCATCAAAACACTTGACGGCGGGAGCAAAACGAGTAATACTTTCAGCACCGACAAAAGACCCGGAAAAAGTTCCAACTTTTCTAGTCGGCGTCAACCACCACAAATTTGACCCGACAAAAGATACGGTTGTTTCTAATGCTAGCTGTACGACAAATTGTTTAGCACCAATTGCCAAAGTTATCAACGATAACTTCGGTTTGGAAGAAGGTTTAATGACTACAGTTCATGCAATGACAGCTACTCAACCAACTGTAGACGGCCCCAGCCAAAAAGATTGGCGGGGAGGACGCGGTGCGGCTCAAAATATTATTCCATCTTCGACCGGTGCAGCAAAAGCTGTTACTTTGGTGTTGCCAGAATTGAAAGGAAAATTGACTGGAATGGCTTTGCGGGTGCCAACTCCCGACGTGTCTGTAGTTGACCTTACTTTCAAAACGGCGAAGGAAACTAGCTATAAAGAAATTTGTGAAGCAATGAAAAAAGCTTCGGAGGGCGAACTCAAAGGCATTCTGGGATATACTGAGGATGCGGTGGTTTCGACAGATTTTCAGGGCGACGCGCGATCGAGCATTTTCGATGCAGGTGCGGGAATTGAACTGAATTCTAAGTTTTTCAAAGTTGTTTCTTGGTACGACAACGAGTGGGGTTATTCTAGTCGCGTGATTGACTTAATGCTGTCTATGGCCGAGAAAGACGGAATTTTGAATAATTAATTTTTTGGGGTGTGGCATTTTGGGCGGGCTGGCGTGTCCACCCCACAAACAAATTCCTATGATTTTTTGTGGAACGGGCATCTTGCCCGTTTCTGATAATATTATTTAATGTGAGTTAAACTTTTTTTATTTCCGATTCGATCGCGCTCATGTCTGAATTACCACCGCTGAATAACGAAACTATTTGGGCTATTCTCAACGAAGAAATCGACGATGCTGCCGTCAACCGATTAGTTTGGCAGTATCTGGGCTACCGCTGGGATGCCGAGACTGGCAAGTGGAACAGTGCAGGTGTTGCAGCCGAGTGGCGGCAAGAGTACCCGGAACCGCCCGATTTTATCGATTCTAGGCCCGCGACAGTGAAATTGACTCGATCGACCCCTCCAGAAAACAAGCAGTTGCTGAAGGAAAAATTGGGCTTTAAAGGCTATAAAATTGGGGAATTTGGGCCCCGACAGACTCGCAGGGCGACGATGGCTAATTGGTTGATGGGTTTTATGGAATCTGGGGCGTAACTGGAATTTTGGATGGCTGTGCGGTTTGTTCCCACGTTAGAGTACAGAGATATTAGATTTTTTGGCAGGAAAACCCTTAAATCCCTATAAAGCATTGAAAGCTTGATTAAACTCTTCCTCTGTTTCTCTGAGTTCTCTGCGTCCTCTGCGGTTAATTAACCAAAATTAAGCCTGTTGAAAGTCAAAAAACACTAAAAACCTCCAATTTCAACATCCTCACCCCCAACCCTGACATCGGGCTGTTCCGTAAAGTATCCTAGAGTCGGCACAAAACTACTGTGAGGTAAGCTTTATGAAAACAACCACCATATCTCGCTTAACCAGCATTTCCCTCGTTACCCTAATGCTAGCAGGCGTTTCAGTCAATGCGATCGCCACACCAGCCACCACCCAACCCGCAACCCAACTCGCCCAAGCTACTGCCAAAAAGCGCCTAGTCGTCATGGACTTCGACTACGGCACCACCAACAGCTATTACACTTCCTACCGGGGAGTCGGCGCCGCCAAAGGCATCAGCGAACTGCTAATCAACGAACTCGTCAACAACGGCACTTATACAGTAGTCGATCGCAGCAAACTCGAACAAGTGCTCAAACAGCAAAACCGCAGCGGTGCGATGGATGCCGGCACAGCAGCCGAAATTGGCAAACAATTAGGAGTTGACGCCGTGCTTATCGGCACCATTACCAAGTTTAATATCGACAAACAATCCGGCGGCGGCAGTTTCATGGGAATCGGCGCTGGTTCACAAAAAACCAAAGCTACCGTTCAAATAGATGTGCGGTTAATCGGTACAGCTTCGGGAGATATTCTTGCCACTGCCAAAGCAGTAGGAGAAGCCGATCAAAGCGATTCTAATATTTCTGTCAGAGGTGTCAGCGGCAATTCTGGCAGCAGCAATGAAGAGTCACTTTTGAGCGCGGCAGTTGACAAAGCCGTCTCACAAATGGTGACTAAACTTGCAGAGGTATCTAAGAAATTAGGTTAGCAATCAAGCATCCTATCAAATATGCTGATACCAAATCCGGCATAAATATTTCCTGGATCTCTTACTCTGTCCGAGCCTACGTCGTGTCGCGTAAACTCCGGCAGACTTTATTTGTATAGTTTGAGGTTAAAAGGTTTCAACCCCCTCCTTCATCAAGGGAGTAATAAACCCGGATTTGGTATTAATTATTTTCCGGACAATTGTGCTCACAGATTCGAGCTGAGTAAACTATTTTAAACTCGAACTCAATTAAGTAGAAAGGCTACGCTTCAGCCATGTTTTGGTTGTTCTTGCTGCACCTGCCAATTGCCAGACCCCAGGTACACGGTCAAACCAGGCATTAGGAGAGATGTCGCTACGAGAACTCCTTTGCCACCCCAGGTTTGGAGAAGCAATCAAGGTGACAACATCAGGATTTTGAGCTCGGAAAGTAGAATAAGCTCCGTCGAGGTGCATCGGGCCGCCGTCGGGATGTCCCGGAGGTCGCTGTTGCAGTTCTTCCAGAAACCGCAGGAGGCGATCGAAAATCCTGCCATTTACAGCGTAAAAATGAGTTGTCATCACCTCCTCAGAAAAGGGCACGAGGGCGACAGGAGGCTTTTGTTCAATCTCTTCGACGTGTCCGAAGTAGACGAAATCCCAATCTTGCTGACACAGTTGTTCGACGATAACAGCTTGGTGTGCTCTTAACTTTGGTGAAATTTCTAGGTCGTCTTCTACAATCAGGATATTGCTCAATCCCTGCTGTTTTGCCTGCTTGAGGATAGCTAAGTGACTGTAAAAGCATCCCCTCGCCCCAATGCTGGGGAAACCTCCAGCTTCGTCGGGGCGGATTGCGGGAAATATCTCAATTTTATGGGGCGTGAGGGGCATTCCTGCTTCCTCTAATTCGTTGACTATGAGCTGGCGTCGATCTTTCCTCTCAGGTAGATTTACCGCATAAACTCCCTGGAAATAGTCTGTGATTTTCGTCATAGTTCGCTCTGGCATCAAGAATTTGATAAATCTTCGGCTGGCTGGACTCCGATTTCAATTTAAGTCTCTGTCTGCCTTAAATTCCTCCATCTTTAGCAAGAGGTATCTTCCTTTTTCTCAAACTTACTCAAATCCCCTCTGCAAAATCTAGCAATGAGAGTTTAATTAGCATTTGGATTTCAGTCAGAAGCAACGCATTTCCCCTGTTGAGTTGGGTTTAATACTAGGTTAGAGACTACTTTAGAAACAGCAGCTTGTTCTTGAATCCATCCGATTTCCCCCGGTTGCAGCTTGGCGCTTTCTACTTCAACTGTTGGCTTAACTGCCGGGGAAGGCGAGGGAGTTGCCACAGCGGGAGATGGATTCAGTGTCGGTTTTGAAACTGTAGAAAAATCTTTATTAGACTCGGGTTTCGGAGAGTTCGATCGCACTATTTCAGGAAGCGAACAAACTTTCAATTCCAGCCAATTGCCTTGAGGCGTAAGCTGTTTGTTTGTCACCTGCAAAACGCTGCCGGCTGGGACTGTTCCTTTGACAGTCAACTCACCGATTGCGCCTCGCAAATCCAAGCGATCGCCCTCTTTTCCCACTTCCCCAGCCGCAGAACTTTTAATCTCTATAAACGATCCTGTTTCTAAAGATTGGACAGGAGAAGCTACAGATTCAACTGTTTTCTCCGGCATCCTTCCAGCATTAATTAAACCCCGTTTCCCGAAAATCGACTCCCCGGCAGTATCGATCGCGCGACCCACCGGAGGGATGAAAAAATAAGCAAATACACCCCCTAATCCTAATAAAAATAAAATTTTCAGCAGCAGCGAAAATAAACTTTTGCTTTTTTCCGGCTGTAACAACTGCGTTTTTCCTTCAGAATTCCCATCGCCAGGGCTTGTCGGCTCATTCAAATCCGTTGGCAAATCCTCGCTGTCGGAAATTAGTTCGATCGGCGTATCTAAAGGTGCGACAGACAGTTCTGTAAAAGTATTGCCTTCTTCCCTCAAATGTGCTTGACAGTGAATTAAAGCAACAGTGACGTTATCGTGACCGTTTCTAGTATTAGCAATATCAATCAGTCGATCGCGCGCCTTACCCAAATTAATGGTACCGTCGAGAATTGGCAAAATCTCCGCTTCCCAACATTCCTCAACCCGGTCTTTATCACTCAAACCGTCGGAACACAGCAGCAAAACGCAGTCTTCATCCACCGGAAAACGCTGCACAGTCGGGTGCAAAGTGTTGGACGAAGTAATGCCCAAAGCTTGAATCAGAGCTCCGGCGGCTACTTGTTCCAAAGCATCCCGGTAGAGAGAGTAGCCCAAACGCACCTCGCGGCAAGCCACATTATCATCGAGAGTAACTTGATAGCAGCCGGTGCGGGTAATCCAGTAAGCCCGACTGTCTCCGACGTGGGCGACGTAGAGTTCGTGAATGTGGGCTAAACCCATAACTAGGGTAGTTCCCATCCGCTGCCGGCCTTGGCGGTGTTCGCTGTCGTTGCGACTGGCTATCTTGTCGTTAGCAGCACAAGCCGCCCGTTCCAGCTTGGAAGTCAGGCTCAACGGATCCCAATTAGCCTGATGCAGGGGCATTTGCTGCAACTTGTCGCGCAGCACACCAATCGCTTCTTCCGAAGCGACTTCGCCGCCGTCTTGTCCACCGATACCGTCGCAGACGATCGCGCAAGCTTCCGCACCCGGCTTTCCTGCGAACAGCGTACCGCTGGGCGGATAGCAAGCATCTTCGTTGTGAGCGCGGGATCTGCCTACATCCGTGCCCGTGGCAATTTCAACGTGACGATCGTACAATTTGCCACATTTTGCCAAAGCTTTATCCAATTGGCCCATCAGTTGTTCGCCGTGGCGCACTTGACCGGCAACCATTTGCTGGCAAAGTTGCCTCAAAAAATTGGCAATAGTTGGGTGAGCATCTTCGAGCCACTGCTGCCACAATTTGCCCAACTGCGACAAATGAGGCGGTTTGCGATCGGGCTGCAATTCCAGAAACCGCACCAATTGCCCTTCCACCCGCAGCAGTTCCGGAGTCAGCAGCGTCGAAGCCACGCCCTGAGCGATACACGGCTGCCACAACTGGGCCATTTGCCACAGCCAATTGAGCTGGCGCATCGCTGCTGCTCCTTTCCAGGAGTCCGCCAATTCCGGCATTAAAGATTCCGTCACCTTCAAAATAGGCCCGTTTTCCAGCAGCCAGATATCTCCCGATAGCTTGCTCATCTTGGACGATACCAGGCCGTATACTTGAGGTACGTGCAACTGATAGGCAAACAGTCTCAGATAAGGAGTGACAACACTCGGAATCTCATCGGGCAGTTCTGGCAAGTGTTCGGGTTGAGTATCGACAAGAAGTCGATCGCGCTTGACCAAGTAGCGACCAGCGATCAGATCGCCTGGCTTACACCCTTTGATCCCTTCACCTAAAGCCCATAAGTAGTGTTTTGCCACAGAGTTTTGCATAAGGGTTCCTGACGCCTTTGGGCAAGCGTGCTGATCTGAACTATTTTAGCGATTGAACCTCGACGGGTTGATACGTGGCGATTATTTGACACCCCCGCTTTCTCAACAGACGGAGATTCTTAAGACTTCGCAGTCCTAATATCCTGATTTTTCAGGTTCCCGGGCTCACCACGTTTCCACTGTTGTGTGCGTAGTGATATCTCCTGACAATGTTTTAGGCGTGACTTTCCCCCAGTCCAGGGGTAGGTTTTAATGTCTTGTACTGACACAAATAGTCTACCATTTTGTTAACCCGCCGATGAATTTTGCTAGGAGCTTTCAGAGTTAGACGATCGCGCGAGGCCCAAGTCCTCGGCTTGAAATCACGCTGTTTTCAGCATATTCCTGATAGTGGCCATTTCCGAAGAAATCGCAGCACTCAAGGGAATTGACATTTTAGACTAACTATAATGGTATGATGCTGCTAGGTAGAAATCACCTGAGCCGACAGGTATAAATAAATATCAATTGTCGGTTTTCTCGCGAAGGGTCATCTGTGCCTCGCACCCTAGTTTCGCAACAGAAGTTAAATTTAACCCTACCCAAAGACGGATACAAGCCCGCAGATTCATCTGTCGAGTCAATCTAAAATCTAAAATCTAAAATCGACTGACGGATGCCAGCCCCCGACACGAATCGTGGACAGCAAAAAAAATTAGATATTAGTTCCAGCCCGCAGATTCATCTGTGGAGTCCATCTAAAGTATAAAATCGACAATCTCACATCTCACATCTACTGAGGGACGCAAGCCCCCGACAGGAGTCGTGGAGAGCAAAAAAAATTAGATATTAGTTCAAGCCCCCAGATTCATCTGTGGAGTCCATCTAAAATCTAAAATCTAAAATCGACTGACCGGCCTCTGCAAGCTGTTGAGTATTTAACCATGCCCCCACATGAGCCCAGCGCCTTTCCCAAGAATTTGCCCGATCCGAAGCTGCCGCCTGCTGTTGAAATAGACGAAATACTCACTAGCATTCAACATTCTCACAGTTTTTATTACAAAGTGATGAATCTTGAGGTTTGGGCGCTGGTGGAAACCTTGGATGGGCTGTTTCCCGGCGCTTGGGGTCAGTTTATGACCAACCGCCAACTTGCAGTTAAACAGTTTTTGGAACGCGATCGCGTTCCAAATTCTCCGGTTGATGCTGGGGAGGCGGGGGAGAAGTCCGATCGCAGTCGGAACAAGGAAGAAGCCGGGAGTCAGGAGTCAGGAGTCAGAAACAAGCAGGAAGAAGAATAAAAGCAGATTTTCCCAATTCTCCCCATCTCCACCTTTCCTCTGTATCCAAGTCTAAATCCCCAAAGCGAGAGAAAAAACAGAACCCTCTTTTCCCCCCGTACTCCCCTGATTAAGAGAAGTAGGAGGGATCGAAACTCAGCTACAAGCGACATTTATTATGGGTTTCAATCTTAAGTTGACATAAATGCCGATCGCCCGATCGCCGTTACAGGTGAATTTTGGCATCAACTTGAGGCAATCCCATGCTGTAGTTGACAGCGCGGCTGTTGAGATTGTAGCTGATTTGGCCTTTTTGTAAGAGCGATCGTACCAAGTGTTCCAACTCCGAACCGATACGACGGAGGTTGTACTCGGTCAAGTCTTCGCCCTCGTATGCGTCTACGAGTTGGTCGAATTTGGCATATACCTGTTTGACTGACTCGTCGTTCCAGTTAAGTTCGTTATCTGGGTCAATGTCGAGGGTCAAAAGGTCGTTGCTGGGTACGAGTTCGTTATCTTCGAGGATGGCGGTGTATATGCGAATATGGCGGGTTGTTGACTTAAGCTGCATGAGTTCTTATGTGTAAAGATTTTTTGCTGAGTTTATTGTAATGGCACAGAGATGCGCGGGGAGGGCGGGCGATCGTCAATTTCTCGGAATCCCGAAATATTTTAGTTGTTCGGCAGTCCAATTTTTGTAATATTCAGTTTTCTCTAAAGCATCGGAAGCTGGCTTCAGCTTAGAATTTACTTGAACGGTGAAGCCCGGATACGGCATCCTCCTAGTATGAAGCCCGTCAATATTAAAATCTTCTTCGGGATGGATGTGAAAAGCCAGCAAGCCCAATTCTGAAATCTGATTATTCAATTTGTCTATCAATTCTTTAGTTTCTGGCGCAGTAATTGCTGTTTTTTCGGGATTAATTACTACCATGATTTCAAATTCCGAATTGTACAATTCATAAATGGATTTCATTATGGCAGAATCGCGATCGAACTCAGTCAGCGCAGAAAACCGCTCGATTTTGAATAAAATTTGATTAGCCAAGCGTGCTTTTTTACTGAAGGGACAAATCGGTAAATCGCTAAAAACTGGATGCGGCAACTCGACAAACTCCGTCATCCATCTGAGGGTGGATTCTATAATTTCTGTGTCAGATTCATTCATCGACAATCTATGTATTTGATATTTCACACTCATCATACTTTATTTTTATGGAAGGCGATGCACACCATTGGTGTCAATTTAACGCTATTTCCCTCAGTCCGGCAGGGGTTTAAACCCCTGCCTCATAGCAAAAGTCCTCGCTATGATGACTGAAGAACTCATTAGTCCTCTTCAGAAGACTTTTACTATTAGCATGGGAATTCATTCCCTGGCGGACTTTCGGTTAAATTGAAACAAATACATTGTCCATCTTGCTGTTTAATATTGGCGATCGAATTTATTCGTGAATTGTGCCATCTGGCATAATTGCACCTGTAAGTGTTGCATAGTCCAGATTTGCTCCAACCAGTTTAGCTTCCTTCAGGTTAGTTTTCTCTAAGTTTGCATAGCTCAAATTTGCCCCACACAAGTTTGTAGAATGTAAGTCTGCTTCACTTAAGTTTGCATAATGTAGGTTAACCCCAGACAGATTAAAGCCACTCAAGTTTTGCCCGCTCAGATTAACGCTCTGTAAGTTTACCCCAATCAAATTTACCCCTGTGAGGTTAGCACCATCCAAGTTAGCGCCTAAACAGTTTGCCCCACTCAAACTTGCTCCACTTAAGTTAATCCCAATCAACTTGGCATAACTTAGATTTGTGCCAGTCAAATTTACCCCACTCAAATTCATGCCACTAAGGTTAACTCCTTGAAGGTTTACCCCAGTCAAACTTACCCCTGTTAAGTTAACACCACTGAGGTTGGCACCACTAAGGTTGACTTTAGTTACCTTCGATTGGCTTAAATCGGCTCCTGTCAGGTTAGCACTACCTAGACTTGCCTGAGTTAAGTTAGCTCTACTGAGGTTTGCTGTAGTCAGGTTTGCCTTATCTAACTTTGCTTCACTTAAGTTGGCTTGACTCAAATTTGCCTGAATTAGTCTTGCATAATACAAGATTGCCTTAGTTAAGTTAGCCCCACTTAAGTTAGCTTCAATCAAATCCGCACTTTGCAAGTTTGTTGAGTTCAAATTTGCGCCTTGCAAGTTAGATCCAATCAAATTTACTTGAATCAACTTGGCATTTGCTAGATTGGCACTGCTGAGGTTTGCTTGACTTAGACTGACATTAGAGTCGAGAGTTTTGCCACTTAGATCCACTCCCGTTAGGTTTATCCCTGTAAAGTCGCGTTCTCCGTCTTCATACCGTTTCCAAAATTCCTCAGCACTAATAGCTGCTTCCAGATTTTCTAGTGCAGAATCATCTATTTTTTCCTCTTCCTGAGATTGCATAGTATCCGCATTTACAGGAGTAGCAGCCGACTGTTCTACCGCTTCGCTAGATGCTGGAAGCGCTGTCTGATCGATCGCCTCTTCCCGCAATAGCTTATCCACCCGATCGCTAAACCGCCTCACAACCTCAGCATCATCAACCTTCTCAGCAGCATTCGAGCTTTTCTCAACCGCATTCTCAACATAATACTTATCTACAAAACTTTGCAACCCAGCATTATATCCCTGTCCTACGGCCTGAAACCTCCATTCGCCATTCTTCTTATACAAACGTCCAAATTCTAAAGCCGTTTCTTGGGAAAATATCTGATTTAAATTGTACCGAACCAATTCGCTAAGAGTCTCTGAATTGTAAAGCCGGATAAAAGCATTTTCAACTTGACTAAAACTTTGATTTTTTTCCTGTCCGTCGTGAAGAGTCACCACAAACACAATTTCCTGAATCGCCGCATTGATTTTGCTCAAATCCAGATAAACCGTCTCATCATCTCCCTCAATTTGTCCATTCCTGCTGTCTCCCGAATGCCGCACCGAACCGTCCGGCGATGTCAGATTGTTGTAAAATACAAAATACTTTTCATCGGGAATGCGACCGTCCGCCGCTAACATAAAAACAGATGCGTCAATGTCGCAGTTTTGGGCTGTCTGGCTGACTTGCCACCCCAGGGCGATCGCAATTTTATTGAAATTAGGAGTTTCTTTAGAAAGATTGAATCTTTCACCCTTAGTTAATTCGATACTCATATGCGATAATTCCCTTACCTCATAAATGGTATTAATTATCTCATCTATGTTAACCCGATCGCAAATTGGATTTTATCTCGAAGACATCGAAACCCCAATTGGCAGAACCGTCAATTTAACTCTTACCGGACTAATTCTCTTATCTTCGACCAGCTTCATCGCCGAAACTTACCCGATTTCGGAAACTGTTAGAATTAATTTGCAAACTCTCGATACAGCGCTTTTAGTTGTTTTTGTGTTTGAGTATTTATTGCGACTATGGTGTGCCGAAAATCGAGTTAAATTTATTTTTAGTTTTTTTTCAATTATTGATTTGCTGGCAATATTACCATTTTTACTGGGATTTGTCAACGTTAGTTTTATCAGAATTTTCCGCTGGTTTAGGATTCTCCGACTCATCCGCTTTCTGGAATTAAAAATTTCTATTTTCCGCATCAGCAGCGAAGATGGGGTGATTTTTGCTCGAATTTTGTTTACTTTGCTGGCAATAATTTTTGTTTATTCTGGTTTGATTTATCAAGTCGAACATCCGGCTAATCCCGAAAGTTTTGGAACTTTTTTGGATGCTGTTTATTTCTCGGTTGTCACCATGACCACCGTGGGATTTGGCGATGTTACTCCGATTTCGGAATCCGGTCGTTTTCTGACTATTTTGATGATTTTGACGGGAATTGCTCTAATTCCTTGGCAATTGGGAGATTTGATTAAACACTTAGTTAAAAGTGCTAATCACGGAGAAGCTGTTTGTAAAGGTTGCGGTTGGTCTGTACACGATGCTAATGCTAGATTTTGTAAAATGTGCGGCAGTCAATTAGAGAATGGTTGACTGTTGAGTGTTGACTGTTGAGTGCAGTACAGATAATGGGTAGGGAGACGGCATTGCCGTGTCCTATACTTCATAAATCAGGAATACACTGTAACTTCTTCCCTCTTCCTTCTTCCTGAGATCCGTTACATCCGTTACATCCGTTACAGAATCCGTTGCCGAACTTCCCTCTTCCTTCTTTAAGCCAAGGGTAACAAAATTTCAAATTCAGTGCCTCTGCCTAACTCCGATCGCATTCTGAACGCACCGCCGTGTTTGCCCGTCACAATTTGATAGCTAACTGCTAAACTCGTTTCTTTGAGGGCGCGTTTTTCCGTAGAGAATGATTCTATGATTTTTTTGTACTTGCTAGGTGACATTCCTGGCCCGTTATCTGATATGCAAATCGACACCCAGCGAACATGAAGTTTGTCTAAATCCGCCGCAGGTTCGGGACAGCAGACTTGAGTGGTGATTTCAATTTTAGGCTGGCGATCGAAGTCTTTGAGTCCTCCACCTTTAAACTCTTTCGCCAATTCTTGACCGACTGCTTCGTTAATTAACGTATGAATAGAATTGGTCAAGATATTCATAAATACTTGGTTTAGCTGTCCTGCATAGCATGGCACTGGTGGCAGGTAGCCGTAGTTTTTCACTACTTGGATTTCCCTAGTCAAACGACTTTTGAGCAGCAAAAGTATGCTGTCTATGTTGGCGTGCAAGTCGGTGGGTTTGGGATAAATATCGTCGATGTGGCAGAAGTTTTGCAAACTGCTTGCCAACTTGCTCAACCGTTCGGCTCCGGCTTTAATGCTGGCAACAGTTCGGAGGAAATCGTTTTGCAAAAAGTCATAGTCTATCTCTTCCTTGAGCCGTGCTATTTCCGGTGGGGGGTCAGTACAGTATGCGTCGTAAGCTGAGAGCAACTCCATCAAGTTTTTGCTGTAGTCGGTGACGTAGGTTAAATTCCCCCAAATAAAGCCTACCGGATCTAAAATTTCGTGGGCTACTCCGTTGACTAAACGCCCTAAACTAGCCATTTTTTCGCTTTGAATCATTTGAGTTTGGGCTCTTTCGTAGCGGACTTGAGTTTCGATGCCACGAATTTGCCAGTACGCGATGTTTAGTGCGTTAGGGTCTAAGAGCCGGTAAGATTGGGAGTCTATTTGGACGACGATCGGTTCTGCCTGCAATTCGGGCGATCGACGCAGAGCTTGCGGGGCTGCTGCCAAAATCGTTGTACTCTCTGCGACTAATAATATTTCGACGCGAGCGTAACTGTAGAGAACTTTCAGCGGCAGGTGCAAAAAGAGCTCTGGGCCTTGGGGTTTAAGCAAATATTCCAGCAGTTGCCTGCGGGATATCATGCCAGCAAACTCTCCTGCTTCCATCAAGACGACCCCCGGCACTAGGGGATGCTGTTCAAACATTTCGGCAACTGCCACGGCCAAGCAGCTCGATTTTACCTGAAAGTCATACAGGGGCAAATCCCAGAGGGTAGACTCTAGGGAAAGGTCTTGATGGCTGCCTTCGGAGAGTGAAGGGCCAAGGAGTTTGGAACTGAATTTATTTGCCACTGGAACTTTTAGTTGCCGAAACGCTGGGAAAGTGAAATGAGAACCTACTACTAAGCTACCCTATCATTTCACCGCAGGAGCGAACAACCGAGAATATTCTTGAGTTAATCATGTTGTGCCAACTATAGGCAGGAGAATTTCAAATTCAGTGTTCTTACCTGGTTGCGATCGCATTCTCAGTTGGCCGCCGTGCTTTTCTGTGACGATTTGATTGCAGATAGCCAGCCCCATACCGGTGCCTTTGCCTGCTGGTTTAGTGGTAAAAAAGGTTTCAAATATCTGCTTGTGATTTTCTGGGGCAATGCCGGGCCCGTTATCGGCAATGCAAATTGCGGCCCTCTTGCCGTGTTCGGTTTCTATAACTTTAGTGGTAATTTCGATTTGGGGCTGCCAGTTGTCCCCGCACGGGGTGTGTATTTCTCGATCGGCTGCGTAGTCTGTCAGGGCGTCTAGAGCATTAACTAACAAATTCAAAAATACCTGACTCAACTGACCGGAGTAGCCACTAACTAGCGGCAGTTCGCCGTAATTTTTAACCACTTCTATGCTGTTTTTAAAGCGGTTTTTCAGAATTAACAGCGTCATCTCCACGCATTCGTGAATGTCTGTCTCGGCTGGTTTTGTCTCGTCCATGTGAGAGAAGTGGTGCAGCCCGTTAACTATTTTTAGCAATTGCGAGGCTCCTAACTCCATCCCTTCTAAGGTGATCGGCAAATCTTCTTGTAAAAAATCAAATTCAATTTCTTTTTTAAGGGCATCAATTCGGGCACACGGTGCCGAATATTCTTCTTCATAAAGCGACATTAGCTGGAGCAAGTGTTCAAAATAGGACAGCAGAAAAGTTAAATTTCCCCAAATACAGTTCAGCGGATTTCTGATTTCGTGGGCTACTTCTGCTACAATCCTCCCCAAACTCGCCATTTTTTCTGTTTGGATGAGTTTGGCTTGGGTTTGTTTGTGGAGTAACTTATTTGTTAATTGGTGGATTCTTGATTGAGCGACCATTAATTGGTGTACGTCTAACAGCTTGTAGGTCTGAGGGGCTATTTCCACTACTACGGGTTCGTAAATTAATTCTCCTGACCTGTAAAGCGATTCCTGGGCGGCTTCTACTATTAATTTACTGCCGGGAAGTACCAGCGGTTCTGGCTTGGAAAACTTGTACAATACCTCTATGGGTCGCTTGAAAAACATTTCTAATCCGTAGCGGCGGTTAACTTTTTCAAAAAATAGACGCCTGGATATTATGCCAACAAAATTACCCCCCTCTGTCAAAATGACGCCGGGAAGCATGGAATTTTGTTCAAAAGCCTGGGCTACTTCTTTTGCCTGTTGAGTTAATTCAATTTGGCAGTTGTAGAGTGGCAGGTCTAGGAGAGTTGATTCTAAGGAGATGTTCCAAGTACAAATTTCAGCTATATGCAACACTGATAACTCCGAGCTAATCTCACGCACAGCAAACATAGATGAAACCCCTGTTAAAAATTGTATTCATGAACAACTTAAGTTGCTATTAATTCGTAACGGGTAATTTGTAGCGGGTAGTTGCTCATTTGTGAAATTACAACAGCACCCCATGGGAAAACCCGATCGCAGTAGCATTGTCTGCTAAAGATTTTGTTTCTAAGTCAATATTAAACGATCGAAGCTTTTGTGGAACTTACTGAACTCTGCTGTAAACTTTTTACCATGATATACCTGCGATCGCGTGTTTTCGGAAAATGTTTAATATTTATAACGAATTATTGTGATAAATTATACCATTGTTCTAGTGATAGAAGGGAATTGGAGAACCGCGAGTAGGTTATAAGTGAATATACGGGCCTCCTTCGAGGGTTCGAGGGTTCGGATTAGCTATCGTCCAAGGGGCTTGCAGCCTCCTATTGTCAAGACTAGGGCCCAGGCCAAAGAAAGTTCGGCAACCGATTCGCTTTCTTCGGATGTAACCGAATGTAACGGATGGAAGGCTTTAGTTATCTAGGAGAGAAGGAAGAAGCAATGTTCCGCAAGGGTTTGTGGAATTAAGAACATCCTAACCGTCAGCCGGAGTTCCTATACCAGTCAAAAGAAATGCAACTTTAGGCAACTTCCGAACCTAGATAGTCATAAGTTTTTTGCAATCTGCAATCTCCAATCGTCTTAGGGTTCCACCTCCGGCCAAAGGCGTTCTAGCTGATACCGCCAAGCCGCGAGAGTGTTTTCGCGAGACTCTCGCCCTAGTTCCATTTCACCCATCAATCCCTCTGCGTAGAAACGGTCTAAAGTCTGAAGGGTAGTTTCCACAGACTGTCCCTGCATCTTGGCAGCTTTGATGATTTGACGGATGCGGCTTTCTATTAAACCGCCGAAAAAGTCGGACAAACCTCGCTCTTGCAAAGCCAGCACTCGGGCGACGGCGGCCGAGAAATCTGCGGCCGCGAGTGTGGCACAACTGTGCTGAAATACTCCCCACAAAACGTTTTGATGTAAGGCGTAGCGAGTTTCAAGGGTGGTGTCAAAGTTAGCTTCTAGCAGTTTATCAAGAAATGGTTGAGCTTCCTGGGCATCGGCGATCGGCAGCAAAATCCGCAGCCAACTCCCGTCTTCAGAAAGGAGGACTAACAGGCGAAAATTGGGCGTTTCTACTTGCCAAGAAGTGGCAGCAGGCATCTCAACACTGTCACCAAATAAGTCTTTAAGGGTATTGCTAATTTCTTCGGGAGTCATGAGAATTTTAGATTTTAGGTTTGAGGTTTGAGATGTGAAATTGCAGGCTGCTGAGTTCGTTTCAAAAGTTTGTAATATTTACCAGTATGGCTTAGTATCAACTCAATTTCAAATCAAAAATCTCAAATTTCAAATTTCAAATCAATTTAGTAAAAGTAGGCTGTGCACCGCGCATATTTCAACGCTTAGTGTTTATGGGCGCACCTTAACCTATTGATATTTACCAATATCGGTCAATCTAAAATCTAAAATCTAAAATCGATTTAGGGGAGCCACCGGGGGTGATAGCCGGCAAAGGGAAGTTCTTCTGGCTGTAGTTTTGCGGGAGAACCGTCTGCCGATATTTCTACTAAGGGTAGCAGCCAGAGGCGGCTGGTGGCGATCGACTGTCCACTATCGTTGCGGGGACTGTCTGCTACTGAGGGAGTTGCTGCTGTGACTGATTGGTCGAAAATTAATGCCAGCCCGTCGGGAGATAAACTGATTTGGGTATCTAATTGGTTGGGCAAAATCAGCAGCGGTTTGATGGTTCCTACCAAACGAGTACCCTCTTTTTTGAGGTCGATGGTGGCGATGAAAGGCTGTTCTTTGTAGCTTTCTGTTTTGAGGCGTTGGGCTAACAAACAGTAAAGACGCTGAACTTGGTTGTCTTGGTTTTTGCGGGGGTCGAAATAAACGGCCATAATGCTGCCGGGAATACGCAATATTTCTTGTTCTACACCTTGGTTATCTAAGATGAAAAGCGATCGAGTAAAGTCGCTGTTGTATTTAACATAGGCGGCGGCGGAGTTGTCGCGGGCCATACCCAATACTTGTTCGTATTTTGGCAAAAATTCTACTGGGTCTGCTTCCGGTTTGAGGGGGACGATCGCTAATCCTTGTTTTTGAGATATTACCATCGATTTGCTATCGGGGCGAATCATAAAATCTCCGCCTTGTTCATTTTCCAACGGTCGGGGCGGCACTTTTTCTTCCACAATCCAAGGACTGAAATCGCCGGGATTGCTGCGGTTGACGCGCTGGACAACTATGATTTTTCCGTCGGCTGAGAGGTCGAATTTGAGGTTTTGGTAATCTTTGGAGTCTAAGATTTTGTCGATTCTACCGGCTGGGTATTTTTGTTTAGTTCCTGAGCCCGATTGGGGGTTGAGGCCAGTGGTGACTGTGAATAGTTCTTGATTTAGAGTGCCGCGAGTACGGGCGATCGATCGATCTGTGGCGGAGAATAAAATGCGATCGCTGTCAGGATACGGTTTAAAATCGGTAACGACTAAATCTTTGGGAGTCAGCGGTATCGGTTTCGAGTCGCTGCTGGTGAGATTGACTAGCATTAATCTGCTTTCAGTTTCGCCTTGGACACCGATGTAAGCAAAAGCTCGATCGCGGCTGCGAAAGGAACTGCTAAACGGTTGCATTGGCGTTCCTTTTTTTTGGTTGTTTTCTCCGAAATACTTGTCGGTTGCTCCGGCGAGTTTGACTGTGTAGGTAACGCCGTAGGGTGCTGGATCTTTGAGGGTGTAAGCCATGCGTCTTCCAGCCCAACTAAATTTACCGGGGAGGGGGGGTTCTAGCTTTAAGTTTTCCTCGACGGTGGACTGGTTCATCGGCCGAAAGAAGGTGAGGATAAAGCCGGTATCTTCAGCGCCGATTTGTTTGTTTTCCCAGGTAAATTCTCGCACTCTGGGTGCTGTGCGATCGCCGCTCAGCAGCAGCAGTCCGATTAAGACGCTCAGCACTAGCATGAGGAAGATGGCCGTGCGGTCGATCGGCTGTTTGAATGGCAGAATAGCGAAGGGTGAAGGATTAATTTTTTTGTTAAAAATACTCACAAATCTTTCTCTCCTATTTCTGCTGAAAATTAACTACCAAATTTTCCCTCTTAAATTTTACAGTCCTAGATGCACTCCAGGCCCCCAGAAACCCGTTTTTTTTTACCAGGCGAAAGGGCTGCAACGAAGTATACTGATTTTAGATTTTAAATTTTAGCTTGTACAGTGCATAATGGCTTAAAATTGCTCGATCGAGAGAGGTATTGACGACCGTCGATCGCACTACCATTGTGCCAGTTGCGTCCAGGACTGTTTTAGATTTTAGATTTTTCAATACTCCGGACAGTTTTTGGAACGAGACTACAAGCTTACGCGGGGCCAGGAGCATAAAGAAGTCGAATTAAATGTAAGTCACGGGTGGAGCTGACATTGATTTAATGATCCACAGGGGCTGCGAAGTCAACCGAACATAAGCCCTTGGGCCATATAAAAACTCTCCGGAATATTGGCGGTTCAATTCGAGAAAATACTCGACTAAACCTGTCATGAGATGGTATACTATTCGCTAATTTTAGAAAGCTTTTTAACCATTCATATTTGGCGTTACCATAGGCTTCTATTGTCACCCATCCGTCTGCACCGCTGATGATAGCTAGAATCCTACTCGCGATAATATATTGGAGCAAATCTTCTTTACTTTTTTCTATTTTTAAGTCGTTCAAGGTGACAAAATTTTCTAAAAAACTGGCAGTTACAATATTCACGCTTAGGCAATGAATCTATTTGTTTTTGTTGCGAAGTTAAAGTTTTACTAAAACCTCTTGCCATTGCTAGCACCAATAAGCTACCACAAACTACATAGAAAATTAGTCCGATTTAACTGTAGCATATTTTGGGTTCCAGTTAAGATGCGTTTACCTTAATTGTGTACCTGAGTCTCTCTATTTCTGCTGTGGATTTTTCTGTATTTTTAGATTATTTAACTGATGTAATGTCTGCTACAGCCCAGCAAACTTTTTGGCGTTTTTTTTCCGGCTGTTCGTTTTCTTTGAATAAATTTATGATGCGACTTCTTTTATGGTAAAATATCATTTTAGTAGGCCTCGTGGCAACGCGAGATATTTCTCGCAATAGCCCTATTTGTAAAAAAATAAATAGCCCTACTTTGCTGATTATATTTTACGATAGCATAACATACAATCTCCTTTTTGTATCCGCTCACTAATTCGGGGCGGACTACCCACTCAAAAACGATTTTGCGTCATTTGAGGTGAATCGTTGAGCGATTTACCCCGGATTATTGAGCGGATACTCCTTTTTGTTTACTGAAACAGTTGATTAATTGGGATTAAATCCATCGGTGATATTTTATCTATCGGCAGCTCCAAACCAAAAGCCACTCTACCCCAAATTATAATGAGCAGCACCCCTACAAACAGCCCTGTTAATTGAATATCCTGCAAAAAACAAGTTAGTCCTTCTTTCCACAAACCGTAGCTAATTACTGCATAGGTAGGAAGGTCGCCGAGAGCTATAGCAATCACGGCACCTAAATTACCTTTTAAGTGGTATGCCAGCGGTATACTTATACATAGATTCACAAAAGTCAGCAGATTGCCCATAGCTTGGTACTGAGACTTTCCTACGGCTAGCAGACAAGAACCCATCATATTGTGCAGGGTGGTGTGCCAGATACCTAAAGCCAAGATTGGCATCATCCAAGATGCCGCCACATACTCTTTCGGATAAAGTATTAAAATTAACTGATCTCCGAAGCTCACAAAAATTGCTAAACCTACGGCTAATGGTATTAGAATTAGCTTGCGGTTCTTAAGTATCTTCGCACGCAACTCCTCCCGGGGTAACTCTGCCAGCATAGAAATCGAGGGAAAAATCACCCTGCTGCTAATGGCGATAATTATTTGGCGCGGCATATCGCCGAGAGTAAAAGCTATGCCATAAATACCCAACATTGTTAAAGTAAAGATTTTCCCAAGGATGAGTCTATCGGCTTGAGAACACAAGAAAAACAAAGCCGTAGACAAAAATATCCATTTGCCATAAGAAAATATTTCTTTAGCTGCTTCTTTATCCCAAGCAAAGCGGTTTGACTTGCCGGGAATCAAAAAATGGCTCCATACTACCTCTATTAAAGCTCCAGTAAAGCCGCCTGCAACGATCGCCCAGATGCTGGGATCGAACCAGGCCCAGACAATCATCACTGTTGTAGAAACAATCTGTTGACCCAACTCAAAAATTACTACTTCCTTCACTGCCATTTGGCGTTCTAGGCTGGCTGTGGCAGTGGATTTAAAGCCTCCTATTAAAGAATTTATACCTATTAGTGGAATCAACCACAGGAGACGGGGCTCTCCATAAAAACTCGCAACAGGCTGGGTAATTATAATCAAACAAATCCAAACGAAAAAGCTGCGAATGACTTGCATTGTCCACGCGGTGTTGAGAAATAGAGGATCTTCCCCGCGCTTATTCTGGATGATGCTTGGGCCTAGACCTATGTCTGAAAATAAGTTGATCCCTATGATGAAAACGTAGGCTAGACCTACCAGACCAAATAGTTCTGGCAAAAGCAGGCGCGTCAAAATTAAGTTGCTGCCAAATCGGATAATTTGACTGCTTCCATAGCTGACGATCGTCCAGGCTGCACCTTTGATAGCTAATTTTTTTCCTGATGACATATACTCAGAATTTATTTACTTAATGACGAGTGTAGTTGCTGAATTTGTTTTTGGCAACTCCTAGAGGATGGTGTTGCCACTTTTATAGCTGACTGTACAGTATCTTAATTTGTATACGGAGGAAGGGCCTGGAGTGTCCATCTTGCAATAAAAGTACAATTTAATCTCATACTTACTCCACATCAATAATCATACGGGTTTTTGGGCTGGGGAATTGGTTTGAGGGAGGATGCTTGAATGATTAATTTGCGCTTGCCTTGCAGTTCTTCTACGATCGTTTCTCCTTCTATTTCTAGCCAAATGTCTGGCGCAAAGGTGGCGCGACTTTGACCGATAGGTAATTTTACTGGTAACCCTATCGGATAGGCGTCTGCCGCGCAGCAAGTAATGATAAAACGCCCGATCCACATATATTGTTCTGCTATGTTGGGGGGGTGAATTACAAATCCTTGAACTTTGACTTTTTGACCTCTGTATGTATCCGGTTCGGGGTTGAAATTTAACAGCCGCACCCATTCGACGAGCGATCGCTGTTCGGGTTTTGTAGTATTGCGAAATTCTTGGGGTTGCAGTCTGGTGATGGGCAGGGATTCGGTGAGGCCTCGTTCTAATGCTGTCTGGCTGGTAAATGTGCGTGGCGTTGTTAGTAAACCTATTAATGCGACCCCCAACATTAAGGTGCTGCCGATACTGGGGGGAAACAAAGTAACGTGTTCAACTTCTGTGATTCTGAGAGAGTTATTTGCTGTTGATGTCCGCGATTGCTTTGTGGTGCGATCGAGTTTTAAGAGTTCCCAAGTTTTTAAACCGCCAATAACCAATAAGGCGATTCCTCCTGCTAGAGTCAAGCCAAAGTAATTGGGGTGAATGAGAATGCTTAATTGGCCGGTGATCCAATATTTGAGGAGCAATATTCCCCAGCCTAAGATAGCTAGGGCGTCCAGCAAGGGGCTAATTTTTTTTAAATTCATTTTTTAAGAGTGATTGGGAAGGAAGAAGGAATAGGGAAGATGGCAAAGAAAAAACACCTATCTGTATATTCGTGACTTCCGTGTCGGGGAGCAAGGTAATTGAAGAAAATCGCAAATCAAAAATGGTATTAGTTGTCAGTTTTAGCGAACTTATTAACCTAAATGCAAGTTAACAGCGAGGGTCATTAAAAAGGTTAACTGAGCTGCCAAGACAATTAAGTAAACTACGGCTCTACCTTTAAAAATTGACAGCATTAAACCGATACCTTTGAGGTCAATCATCGGGCCGAAAACGAGAAATGCTAACAGCGAACCGCTGGTAAATGTGGAGGCAAAAGATAGGGCAAAAAAGGCATCTACTGTAGAACAAATCGATACGACTGCCGCTAATAGCAGCATGGCTATAATCGAGGAAACGGGGCCTTGGCCGAGGTTGAGAATTAGTTCGCGGGGGGCGCCAACTTGAATGATGGCTGCGATCGCACTTCCGATTACCAACACTCCTCCCAATTCGCGCAACTCCTGTACCATAGTATCTAAAAGCAGGCGCAGACGCTCTTTAGAAACGCGGTGAAACATTGAGGAACGTTTCGATGTTTTTTCTGTTTTGCCTGTTTTTAATGGCTTCCAGTCGTCTTGTAGCAAAGATTCGATCGGCACCACCCCCCCCGGCTGACCGAGCATAAATGTTCCCGACTGCAACAGCAGCGGAGTGTTAGCTTGGACGAGTTCTTTTTCGGAAAACTCTGGTTTTGGCAGGGGAATCGCGCGGGCTACAGAGGGTTGCAGCAGAGGCCGCAAGTCTTTTTGGGCGCTGAACACCCAGCCGATAATTGTGGCTATAGACAGAGAAAATACCACCCGCAAAACTACAATTTCTGGCTGATCGCGAAATGCCGTCCAAGTAGCCCAAATTACCACGGGGTTGATGGTGGGGGCCGCAAGCAAAAAGCCGATCGCGGCTGGTGCGGGCACTCCCTGCATCAGTAACCTGCGGGCTACGGGCACGTTACCGCACTCGCACACGGGAAACAAAAAGCCGATCAAACTGCCCATCAAAGCCGCCAGCAGCGGGTTTCGCGGGATGCGCGATACGAGTTTGCGTTCGTCTACAAACCCCAGCAGCAAACCTGAAAATAAAACTCCGAGCAGCAGAAAAGGTATTGCTTCTACTAACAAGCTGAGAAAAAGGGTAAAAGCATTGTTTAACTGATTCGTTAGACCGGGTTGCATCGATCACCTACTGGTAGATTGCTATTTAGCTATACGTCTTTGGTTGAACTCCTTGTAGATCATACCAAAGCATAGCACTAAGTTAAGATCCAGTTAAATTTTTTTTGCCTTTTTTTGCTAGAATTTGTAGAGCTTTTAATTTAATAATCAATGCTGATGCTTTGAATGATTTGGAATGGTTAAACTTGTTTGAGTTTGACTTAAGTTTTATTGATATCCGCCTCGTACAGCCAATCAATAATTGACTAGGCAAACCGTCGCCGATTTGATGGATCTTTGGGTTAACAATGGTTGATTGTAGAACAACTGCTAAGGCAGATTTTGCAGATTGCCGGCGAGGCTAACTGTTTTATATAACGATCGCTAAAAAATTGGTTTGTTGCGATGACTTTAGTTTTCACTACCAACCTATAGGGGACGCACTGGCAGGTGTGTCGCTGGCTGATCGTTACGGGGGGTTGCGAGTACCGGATCGGGGAGATGGGATGAAATCGCCTCAAATGCCTTAGCTTGCAAGGCGTCCCGCCATCGCCCTTAGCGAGCTAAAACTCAGGGACGCGATCGCTCCAATTTGGGCTTTTAACTTGTCTGCTGACGAGTGCATCGTGTTGGCGATCGGGCAATCCCGATTTTCTTCTATTATCAATCGATTATATTTCTCAGGCTAATAATTTATTAACAAAAGGTTAAGAGCATCACTTAAGGTTAATGAATAGTTAAATAGTTGAACCAAGCGCTAATACCGCTCAAGTCAGTATAAAATAAAGTCAGGTATAATTACCAGGGCGCATTTATCTCGGTGATACTAAATCTTGCCTAATACTTTAAGTGGTAAAATTTTCATTGCTACAGTCAGTTTTTTGTGTAATTTAAAATGCAGTGTGCCAGGGGGATGGCGGTCAAAACACTCAACAACTCACCTGTTGACCTTTGGTAGCTGAATGTCTGCTGGCAAATAGAACCCAAAAAAGCGTGCTGATAAATTTATGTTGAATACCTCCTGTGTAGAAAGACCCGTCCAACCCATCTCCGAGGCTGACCTAGGAGAACTTTGTTTAGACTCTACTCTCCAACAATTGTCGCTTTACGATTTTCAGGTAGAAGCTACGGATTGGGGAATGCGAATTTCTCAGATGTTAGAAGCTAATCCACTGTTACCAGGAGTCATTGTCACTCATCAAGGTGAATTTGCCGGTATGATTTCCCGGCGGAGATTTTTAGAATTTATCAGCCGTCCTTTTGGGCGAGAATTATTTTTAAAGCGACCTGTGAGGGCTTTGTACCGCTTTGCCGAAACTGAGAGTTTAATTTTTCCCAGCAATACTTTAATCGTGGATGCAGCCAGGAAGTCGCTGTTGCGATCGAAAGAACTGCTTTACGAACCGATTGTGGTTCAAGTTTCGCCTCAAACTTATAGTTTGCTAGACGTGCACGAACTGTTAGTAGCCCAATCCAACATTCATGAACTAGCAACAAAATTGCTGAGGCAGCAAACTCAATCTCAACTAATTCAAACCGAAAAACTAGCCAGTTTGGGGCAGATGGTAGCTGGAGTCGCCCACGAAATTAGAAATCCCGTCACCTGCATCAGCGGAAATCTAGGCTTTTTGTCCAACTATTTGACAGACATTATGGACTTGCTGTCTGCTTACGAACACATTGTCGGTGAAAACGAAAAAATTGACCAACTCAAAAAACACATAGAATTTGATTTTTTGCAAGAAGATTGGGTGGAAATTCTCAAAAGTATGAAAGTTTCATCACAGAGGCTGACCGAACTCGTCACCAGCCTGCACACCTTTTCTCACATGGACGAAACCCACTTGAAACAAGCTAACATCCATGAATGTATTGACAGTACGCTGCTAATTATGAAAAATCGTCTGAAGTACGGGTTTAAAGTAGTTAAAAACTATGGAGATTTGCCTTTGGTCAAGTGTTACTCTGGTCAGTTGAGCCAGGTATTTATGAATATCATCAGTAATGCGATCGACGCTTTGGAAGAGGACAAAGCAGAAAAAGATTTTATGCCTGCGATTACTATTGAAACTGAGGTAATAGATAGTTCTGACGGAGACTGCGTTAATTCGGAATTAATTCAAAATTATGTTATGGGCGATCGACAAAATTCAAAACAGCTATCCTGCGCCACCCACAACGCCGGTTTCAGCCCAGAAGCAGGCGAAAAAAATCAAAATAACGCTTGGATAGCCATCAGAATAGCCGATAACGGGCCCGGAATTCCGCCAGAAATTCAGCGGCGGATTTTTGAGACGTTTTTTACTACTAAACCCGCAGGCAAAGGTACTGGTTTGGGATTGGCAATTACCCATCAAATTGTTACGGAAAAGCATAAAGGCAAGTTAAATTTGCATTCTACGCCCGGTACAGGTACTGAATTTGAAATTTTGTTGCCATTGATTTGAAGCAATAAGTCATATCAAAGCTATTAGCATCGGAATTATTCCTATCTCTCTTCTCTTTATCTGCGTGAATCAGGTCAATCCCTTGTCATCTGCGGTCTGAGAAATTATATTTTTTTAACCGCAGATGAGGGCATATCAACACCGATTAACGCAGATGAATTAGATAAATTCCGGTTGCAGCATCGGTGACTGTTGACTAATGACTACTGACTCTTTTTAAGCTCTTAGCTGAACTGGCATCACCAAGAATGTAGCATTGACTCCACCCAAAGGCTGGAAAATTACGGGGGCTAAAGCACCGTTTAATTGCAGTTGAATTTCTGGGGATTGAGCCGTTTTTAAAATATCAATCAGATATTTCACGTTGAAAGCAATATCTATGCTGTCTCCCGAAATCTGTGCGGGCATTGACTCTTTGCCGCATCCGACATCTTTAGCATCTACAGACAAAGTAATTTCCTGATTCTCCTCGTCGATGCTGCATTTGAGAATATTGTTTTTTTGGTCTGCAAACACTGCAATTCTTTCTACTGCTGCTAAGAACGATCGCCTTTCTAAGGTAATTTGCCGCTCAAAGGAGGGCGGAATTAACTGCCGATATGCGGGATATTGCCCTTCCAAGGTGCGGGTTGTCAGCCGCTGGTCTGCCCACTCAAACACTACTTGACCGTGTTCAAAATGCAGGGTGACAGGTTCAGTCCACTGCCGCATCACCAGCATTCTTTCTACTTCCCGTAATGCTTTAGCGGGGACTGTCACCTCAAATTCTTCTTGGGTTTCTTCGCCTTCAGCTTTTTCATTTGCAGTTTGAACTACTGCCAATCTGTGGCCGTCTGTAGCTGCAAATTCCAGGCAATCTTGCAATACCTTTAAATGCACGCCTGCAAGTACCTGTTTTGCCTCGTCGGGGCTAGTAGCAAATAAAGTTCCTTTGAGTCCTTCTATCAAGGCTTCCGGTGGCAATTTGAGGATTGTTCCGCCTTCGATGGCGGGCAATTCTGGGAATTCTTCCGGGCCCATGCCTCTAACTTGGTAGCTGCCAGAACTGCAAGTGAGATATGCTACGGTGTCCCCCGCTTCGTCTTCTAAAGTAATCTCTCCATCTGGGAGTCTCGAAACAATATCGTTGAGTAATTTAGCGGGTATGGTAAAACTGCCGCCGCCTGTTACTTCTGCTGCGAAGCTGGTACGAATGCCCAAACTGAGATCGAAAGCTGTCAAGCTAACCCGCTGATTTTCCTCATCCGCTACTAAGAGCACGTTGGCGAGTACCGGATGTGTCGGGCGGGAGGGAACGGCCCGACTTACCAACGAGAGGTTGGCGTTGAGGTCACTTTGGGTGCAAACCAATTTCATGGTAGGAAGGTTAATTAACCGGATTTGAAACAGAAACAAATCGTATCACAGAAAGCCGGCGGGTCAGTTTTTCTGTGTGTAGGGCTTAAGCATGGGGCTAGAAACCGGGTTTCTAGGCAAAATTTTGTCTGTAAAAACGAGAAATCTTCGTATAAACCGGGTTTCTGAAGTCAGCGCGCGTCGCAAATTATCTGTGTTGGGTGTGCAGGGATCGCTATAATTTTTTAATTTATTGAATTATTTTTGTGTCGATCGCCCTGTGGAAACTGTGGAAAAAAAAGTTAATTGTTTGCTGGGCGTGACTTGTAGCTAAGAATTATATCGATTCCGGTTGCGCCGGAATCATTGTTGAGTGTTGACTGTTGACTGTACAGCGAGATCCTACGCTGCACGCTACAGTGCTTAAGAGCGTACCGCTTCGTTACAGCAAGGGCGCAGATCCTATGAGCGATCGCCCAGCCCATGTGCGGACAGGTTCGAGTTTCACTTGGTTGGGCGATCGGCTGTTGACGGGGTGACAATGCCTCTGGAACCTTGATGATAAAAGCATTGAAGCCCATAAATCTCAAAAAAGATAGCTGATTATTGACAGGCTTATTGACTGATAATATCGTCCGAGAGATCCTTGAACCTGATTCTCTACGATCCCCACTCTCTTTTCTTGAGTAACCAGGCGAAGATCCTTACGCTTGGTTCCTCAACTCAAAACCTTGACGCAGCCTTGCTTTCAACCAGCTTGTCACCCGGTCGAGATCGGCTGGCGTTGATTCAAGATGATGCCAATTTCCTCCTATGGCTTTGGAAGACTCAAATTCATCTGCCTTTGGTATTGGATTTTTTATTGAGATAGATTATCATCAGTGCTGTCGAGCAAAATTGCTGGTACTACCAGCGGTCAATTAGGAGAAGTGGATGAATTTTTCAGCAATACGTGAACAATTTTTGGCAGGCGGTCTTGTCATGTGGCCGCTGCTGCTTTGTTCAATTCTATCGGTAACGCTGGCGAGCGAACGCGCCATATTCTGGATCAAAATTTACAGACGACAAAAGCAAGTTGCTCATGATGTTTTGCGGTTCTATCAACTCAATAACATGGTAAGTGTGATCGATAAGCTCAAGCAGAATGTTGACTTACCGATCGCCCGCATTTTCCTCAGCACGTTGCAGCTTGAAGAGGCGACACCTGAAGAATTTATTCTAGCGCTAGAAACCGAGGGAAAAATCGAAATTCCGCTACTGAAGCGGTTCAATCATATTTTTGACACGATCGTTGCGCTAGCACCATTGCTCGGTCTTCAAGGCACAGTATTTGGGCTAATGACCACATTTGCATCGATTAATATTGGCAACCTTGGAGCGACAAATAAATCGGGTTTGACCGCAGGCATTAGCGAAGACTTGATTGCCACTTCTGCCGGATTACTCGTGGGCATTATCACTCTGACATTTTCCAGCATTTACCGGGGCTTATATCAGCGCGAAGTTGGCCGAATTGAAGAATATGCAGGGCAGCTAGAACTGCTCTATCGTCGTCATTATCGAATTGCACAAAAAGAATATGAACTTACCCAAAGACCCTGAAATTCCTCCACAAATTAATATTGTGCCGCTGATTGATGTGGTGTTCTCGCTGCTCACATTTTTCATTCTCTCTAGCTTGTTCTTAAGCAGCCCTGAAGGACTGCCTGTGAATTTGCCCAAAGCGACTGCGAGCCACCCGACACAGACAACGAACCGAGTCACCGTCACGATTGATTCAAAAGGACAAGTCAGTCTCGATCGTCAGCCCACAACCGTAGAGGCTTTGCCCGCACAACTGAGCGCCTTAGCTGCTACTCGTCAAGACCTGATTGCCGTGATCAACTCTGACGAAAGCGTTGATTTTGGCTTGGCTGTAGCCGTTATGGATCGGGTGCGACAGGTTAAAGGAGTTAAACTAGCCATTGCGACTCGCAGACCCCAATGATATCGATTCCGGTTGCACTCCTTATCATTGTTGACTCTTGACTGTTGACTGTAGAAGGAGGGTCAAAAAAATGAAAATTGCGCGAATTATTTGTTGGCCTCGGGATTCGACTTTACGCCCGACTTTTGAAGCAAGGATTTGATATCATTCCGGCGCAGCCGGAATTGATATTACCTGTGGAAAACTGGTGGGAAAGCTGGTGCGGTCGATCGCCCGCCCATTTTTGTGGAAAAACTATTTCGGGCTATCGAGTAAAGTTTTCCACAAACGGAGGGGGACTTTTCCACAGGTTTTTCCACAGGCAAGATTGTCTATTATGGGGCATTGGGAATTGGGAATGGGAATTGTTGACTGTTGGCTGTTGACTGGTAACTGTTGACGGTGTTGGGTGATGACAACTGACAACTGTCAACAGACAACTGACTTCAAATTAAGTTTTACGGCTGACAACATTAATCCGATCGCTCAACTGACGCAAAGTTTGAGCCAAATTCGGGTCAGTGTTCCGCAACTGAGCAATTTTGTCGCAACTGTAAAGCACAGTCGTGTGATCTTTGCCGCCGAACACTTCGCCCACCTTTGGCAAACTCAAACCAGTATGCTGCCTAATTAAATACATCCCTACTTGACGGGCAAGACTAATTTCACGCCTGCGAGAAATGCCTTTCAAATCTTCCACAGAAACATCAAACTCTTCAGCCACAACTGCAATTACTGCATCTGGCGTCGCCTCTAAGCTTTCAGTTTGCTGGTTCAAAACCGGGGTGATATTCTCCACGGTCATCGGCAAACCGGTAATTGAAAGATATGCTACCGCCCGAATCAAAGCACCTTCCAATTCCCTAACGTTGGAAGTGTAACTAGAAGCAATGTATTCAATGACATCTCGCGGCAGACGCATATTTTCATACTCGGCTTTTTTTTGCAAAATTGCCATCCTAGTTTCCAAGTCGGGCAATTGAATGTCGGCAATTAATCCCATGGAAAATCTGGAACACAAACGCTCTTGCAGGCGAGGGATTTGCTGCGGCGGGCGATCGGAAGCTAAAACTACTTGATTTCCGGCTTCGTGCAAAGTATTAAAAGTGTGGAAAAATTCTTCTTGAGTGTATTCTTTGCCTTCAATAAATTGGATATCATCTATTAATAAAACATCGGCTGCTCGATAATGATCGCGGAAAGTTTGCATACTGTCTTTCCTAATTGCCGCGATTAAATCGTTTGTAAATTTCTCAGTAGAAACGTAAAAAATCTTGGCGTTGGGGTCAATTTCTAAGCGATAATGACCGATCGCCTGCATCAAATGAGTTTTGCCCAAACCGACGCCACCGCACAAAAATAGGGGATTGAATTCTCGGCCCGGAGACTCGGCTACCGCGAGGGAGGCCGCGTGAGCCATGCGGTTGTTGGAACCGACGACAAAGCGGGAAAATACGTATTTCGGGTTTAAATTGGCGGGTTTGGGGGGGTGAAGCGAGTGGCTTTCGGGGACATCGGCGGCGATGGGGGAAGGCCAAATCATGGCTGAGTCACTGCTGCCACCTGTTTCGTTGCCCCCAGCAATTGTCAAGTAAATGTCTACGGGATAGCCGAGAATTTCGTACACTGCATCGGCAAGGATTTCTCTGTAATATTTTTGCAACCAATTGCGAGCAAAGGGGTTGGGGGCGCTGACGATCAAACAGTTATTTTCGAGTTGTTCGGCGCGGGCAGTTTTGATCCACGTCTCAAAGCTAGGTCTGCTCAGTTGTACCTGGAGACGTTCAAGTATCTGATTCCACAGACTTTCGAGGGGAATGTCCACTGCTCACCTCTGCCGATCGGCATTCAAGATATTAATTCTACTCTAGAGAGTTTAGTCCTCAGATGTTAAAGTTTAAGGGAGTCTGCCGTAGCTTGCGGGGCGGGACGCCATCGCCCAAAAATTTGGCGGCTCTGCAGCCCAAACCAGGTATCGGGGAGCTGTTCAGCAAATATTTAGATTTGGCAGGAAAGCCTTAAAACATGGCCATGAAGAGTTCTACTGGCAAATTTTGGAAGCAACCGGCAATTTACATATTGCTGCTGGTAACGGGAGCCGGGGCCGCCATGTTGGGCGATCGTCTGACGGTTTCTCAATTTCGTGGAAATTCTGGCGATTCGGGACAAAGGGCGCTGGAACCGAAATTGCAACTGCCTCCTAATACAAAGGAAAAGGATCGAGTTAGCAAAGTCTTGCCGCCGGTTTCCTTGTCAGGCGACGCGGCTAATGTGAATTTTATTGTGGCTGCGGTGGCAAAAGTTGGCCCGGCAGTGGTTCGGATCGATGCTTCGCGCCGGGTGAAACCGGGAAATAGAGGGCTGTCGCCGGAAGATTTTTTTGGCAGAGAACCGAATTCGGGGGGCCGGGGCGGGATCGAACGGGGTACTGGTTCGGGTTTTGTCATCGGTGCCGACGGCCTGATTCTCACTAACGCTCACGTTGTAGAGGGAGCCGATACGGTAAATGTAACTCTCAAGGACGGCCGCAGCTTTCAGGGGCAGGTGTTGGGGGCTGATAAGGTGACGGATGTGGCTGTGGTGAAGATTGAGGCGAATAATGTGCCTGTAGTGGCGATCGGCAATTCGGATAAGCTGTTGCCTGGGGAATGGGCGATCGCCATTGGCAATCCTTTGGGTTTGGACAATTCCGTAACTGCGGGAATTATTAGCGCTACGGGGCGATCGAGCTCAGATGTGGGCGTACCCGACAAGCGGATCGGTTTTATTCAAACAGACGCTGCAATTAATCCGGGGAATTCCGGCGGCCCGCTGCTGAATGCTTCGGGCCAAGTTATTGGCATGAATACGGCGATTATTCAAGGTGCTCAAGGATTGGGGTTTGCGATTCCCATTCAGGCGGCGCAACAGGTGGCGAAGGAACTGATTTCGACGGGGAAAGTCGAACACGCTTATTTGGGAATTGAAATGGCGACGCTGAATCCAGAGGTTAAGGAGCAAATTAACAGCAACGCTAACAGCAGCCTGCGAGTTGCAGTCGATCGGGGTGTGGCTATTGTTAGCGTTGTTCCTAATTCTCCCGCAGCAGCAGCCGGTTTGCGGGCTGGAGATGTGATTCAAAAAATTAATAATCAGCCGATTATTCAGTCGGAAGCTGTTCAGGAGTTCGTGCAAAATGCTAAGGTGGGCGGGCTGTTGCAAATGGAAATTAACCGTAACGGGCAAATAGTTAATTTGACTGTTAAACCGGGGAGTTTGCCGGTTCAAAAAGTTGGATAATCTGTTGACGGTTGACAGTTGACAGTTGACAGTTGATGGTTATTACCAATTACCAATTACCAATGACTAATTAATATGGCAGAAATCTTGCAAATTTCTCAATTAGGAAATCCCGTACTGCGCCGCCAGTCGCAAGTTGTCGAGAATATTAAGGACGATCGCATCCAACAGTTGATTGACAGCTTAATATTTACCGTACAGCAGGCAAACGGAGTGGGGATTGCCGCCCCTCAAGCGGCTCAGTCCGATCGCCTGTTCATCGTCGCATCGCGCCCCAACCTGCGCTATCCCCAAGCACCCAACATGGAGCCCACAGCGATGATTAATCCCCGGATTGTGGCTGCATCAACAGAGACAGTCAAAGACTGGGAAGGCTGTTTGAGCATTCCGGGGATTCGGGGATTGGTGCCCAGAAGTACGGCGATCGAGATAGAATACACCAGTAGAGACGGCAAACTCCACCGACAAGAATTGACAGACTTTGTGGCCCGAATTTTTCAACACGAACACGACCATTTAGATGGAATCGTGTTTTTAGACAGAGTGGAAAATACCCACGAACTAATCACAGAGGACGAGTACCAAAAGCAAATTGTCAACTTACTATAACACTTGATATAATTGCTAGTAGTAACGCCAGTGATGTTGTGAATAGGAGGGCGAATGTCTATCAATTTGGAAAAAGGCGGGAGAATCAATCTCTCTAAAGAAGCACCGGGGCTAAAAAATGCCGGGATTGGTTTGGGATGGGATATCAATGCTACAGATACCGGAGCAGCATTTGACTTAGATGCTTCCGTGTTTATGTTGGGGGCTACTGGCAAAATTCCCGGCGAAAAATACTTTGTTTTCTACAACAACAAGGAGTCGCCGGACACTTCTGTAATACATCTGGGAGATAGCCGAACCGGAGAAGGATTTGGCGATGATGAAACCGTTACAGTCGATTTAACCAAAGTCGATCCGGCAGTGCAAGAAATTGTGTTTGTGGTGACTATCCACGAAGCAGAATCGAGAAGGCAAAACTTTGGTCAAGTGCGGAATGCTTTTATTAGGATTTACGACACTACTACTAACACAGAGGTAACTAAGTACGATTTGGACGAGGATTTTTCTAGGGAGACAGCGGTAGAGTTTGGCAGGCTTTACAAGAAAGACGGTGAGTGGAGGTTCCAAGCTGTAGGACAAGGCTACAATTCCGGCTTGCAAAGCTTTGTAGACAAGTATGCCGGATAAAAGGGCGATCGCTACTAGCTAAATAAATCGAGGGAAAATTCGGAAGTAGGAATGTTTCCCTCGATTTTAAGCCAGACTCATGAGGTGATAAACCAGATGGGAATTCAATTAAAGAAAGGCGAAAGATTTAATCTTTCTAAAACATCTCCAAGTTTAACAAAAGTTGCGATCGCGCTGGGTTGGGAAATAGCAACTGAACTAAATTTCTCGGACTCAAACCAGCAAAGCTGCGATATCGATGCCTCGGTTTTTGCATTAGGTTCTGATGGCAAAATTCCCGATGAAAGATACTTTGTATTTTACAATAACTCGCAGTCGCCGGACGGAGCGATCGCCCATTCGGGAGATAATCAAACTGGTCAAACTCAAGGCGATGACGAGACAATTTATGTAGACTTAGAAAAGGTAACGGCTGCTGTTGAGGAAATGGTTTTTGTGGTCACGATTCACGACGGACACGCTAAACATCAAAATTTCAGCCAAATCAGTAATGCTTTTATCCGATTGTACGATCGCGAAACCGACAGCGAACTAGCCCGGTATGATTTAACAGAAGGTTTTTCTGAAGAAACAGCAGTCGAGTTCGGACGGTTGTATAAAAAAGATGCAGCTTGGAGATTTCAGGCCGTAGGACAAGGATATAAAGCAGGGTTGCAGAGTTTTGTTGACAAGTATCATTCAGAGATTCAACAGCAAGAAAAGCCAGCACAACGTACAGTAGAACTGCCTAAATTACCAGTTATTGAAGATAGCCACAAAAGTCAGAAAGCTATAGCATTAGACAAAAAGCTTGAGGAGAAAGCGCCGCACATTTTCAATCTCGCGAAGAAAGCAGATATCTCGCTCAAGAAAGCAAATTTAACAAATCACAATGCTCAAGTAGCGCTTTGCCTCGATATTTCTGGTTCCATGTCTTCGCTGTACAGTTCAGGAAAAATTCAGCGTTTGGCAGAGAAGATTTTGGCTTTGGGATGTCGGTTTGATGACAACGGATCGATCGACATATTTCTGTTTGGGGTCAACCCCCACAATCCCGGTGAAATGTCGATCGACAATTTCTCAAACTTCATCCACCATATACTGCAACAGTATCCTTTAGAACCAGGTACTTACTACGGTAAAGTGATGAAGGAAATTAGAAACTTCTATTTTCCTGACGCTCGCGGTAGCAGGCGCTACGCAGCTATTAAAGCAGATCGACCTGTCTACGTCATGTTTGTAACGGATGGAGAAACTGCGGACGAGTCGGAAAGCAAGCAGCAGCTACAATGGTCGTCCCACGAACCGATATTTTGGCAGTTTATGGCGATCGGCAAGTCGCAGAAAGATGTCAAAAGTAAGGGAGTTCGAGGGTGGTTAGCAAGAGCCGTAGCGAGCGATTTTAGCTTTTTAGAGCAGCTTGACCAAATGGGCCATGGCTACCTAGACAACGCCGATTTCTTCAGTTTAGAAGACCCGGAACATATTGCCGATGAGGAATTATACGATTTGTTGACAGCAGAATATCCACATTGGGTAAAATCAGCACGAATCAAAAATCTCTTACCCTAGAAACAGCTTTTGCCGGCCAACAAAATGCTAGCTTAGGGCAATCATTCAACTTCAAAATAAACCTTACAGAATCACAAAACTATGGCTATCAACTTGACAAAAGGACAATCGATCGTTCTCAGCAAAAGCGAATACGACTTGTCCAGACTAACAATGGCTTTGGGCTGGGATGTAGCGAAATCTAAACAAGGTCTTTTCGGCCGCAGCAGCGGTGCAAATTTTGACTTAGATTCCTACGCTCTGCTGCTGGGAGAAAATGGCAAAATAAAGAACTACAAAGAGGATGTAATTTATTACTCTCATTTGGAGTCAAAGGACAAAACAGTTGTTCACTCAGGCGACAATCTCACGGGGGCTGGAGACGGAGACGACGAACAAATATTGGTGAAATTGAACTCTTTGCCAGCCGAATATCACAAAATTATTTTGGGCGTAAATATTTACGATGGAAAAGAGAGAAAACAGCATTTCGGCCTGGTAGAAAATGCTTTTGTGAGAGCTGTAGATGCCGCCGGGAAAGAAATCGCTCGCTATCGCTTGTCTAATGACCCATCTTATGAAGGAAAATTAAATATGTTGATGGGAGAAGTTTATCGAGAAGGCGGCGAGTGGAAGTTTAAGGCTTTGGGAAATCCTTTGGCTGAAGATATGAACGGTGTTGTCGGTTCGTTTATGCGATGATATAAAAAATGTTTTTTTAACCGCAGATAAACGCAGATAAACGCCGATGTAATTTCATCGGCGTTTATCTGTGTTAATCCGCCGAAATCTGCGGTTAAAAAAGCTACTCCAATCAATCTTTGACCGGCCGCATTGTCGGGAACATCACCGCATCGCGGATGCTTTGAGTATTAGTTAAAAGCATCACCAATCTGTCTACGCCGATGCCCATTCCGGCACAGTTAGGCATCCCCAAAGATAGCGCTTGAATAAAATCTTCATCCATTGGATGCGCTTCATCATCGCCCGCATTTTTCTGTGCTAACTGTTCCTCAAACCGCTTTCTTTGCTCTTTCGGATCGTTCAATTCTGAGAAGCCGTTCGAGTATTCTGTACCGTTGATAAATAGCTCGAAACGTTCTACAAATCCCGGCTTGCTGCGATGTCCTTTTGCTAAGGGACTGACTTCGACAGGATAGTCGATGATGAAGGTAGGTTGAATTAGTTTGGGAACAACTAATTTGTCAAAAACTGCATACAGCACGTAGCCTAAACTCTGTTGTTCTAACTTAGACAGGTGCAGTTCGAGTTTGCTTGCAGATTCGATCGCACTTTCCAAGTCCAAACTGTCAAAATCCAGCCCAAACTCGTCTCTGACAGCTTCTACCATCGTTTTCACTTGCCAGTGTTTGCCGCTGAAACCCGGATATTTTTCGCTGTAGTCGAACTTGCGTTCTAAACTAATCGTTTCCCCCTGATTTTCAATTTCCTTGACATCCCCAAATACCGCCGTCGCTGCGAAACATATCACGTCTTCGACAACTGTTAAAATGTCGAAAACATCGGCATAAGCTTGGTAAACCTCTAAAGAGGTAAACTCTGGATTGTGGGTGCTGTCAATTCCCTCATTTCTAAATGCTTTCCCTAGTTCAAAAACTCGCTCGAAACCGCCGCAAATTGCTCTTTTTAAGAATAATTCGGGAGCCACTCGCAAATATAAATCCACTTCCAAAGCATTATGGTGAGTGATGAAGGGCTTAGCAGCAGCACCGCCATAAATAGCTTGCAGTGTTGGTGTTTCTATTTCGTAAAAATTGGCTTGCCACAGATAGGAACGGATGCTTTGAACGATGCGGCTGCGAAGCATAAAACGGTTGAGCGCATCTTGGTTGCTTGCCAAATCCATTTCGCGGTGACGGCGGCAAACTTCGGGGTCGTTAATTCCATAATAAGAATCGGGAAATTGAATGGTAGCTTTTGATAAAAGCTTTAATTCCCTCACTAAAATAGAAAGTTCTCCCCTGGGGGTGCGGCAGCCGATACCTTCGACGCCGACAAAATCGCCGACATCGAGCAATTTTTTAATTTGTTCAAAGCTCAAACCGACTTCGCCGGTGACGATTGCTTTCTCGATTTTGAGTTGAATTTTGTCTGTGGCGTCTTTTAAATCGATGAAACCAATTTTGCCGCTGTCTCGCTTGGAAGTGATGCGGCCGGCTAATCGCAGGGGAATTTCTTCGGGGTCACTTTCTCCGTTTGCGAGTTCTTTTCCCGGCTGACTAAATATTTCGCGAACTTGTTGGGCTGTGTGCGATCGCGCGTAGGATTCACTGGGATAAGGTTCTATGCCTTGCGATCGCAGTTCGTCTACTTTTTGACTGCGGACTTCGGCTTCACTGAGAGTCATTAGTTATTGCCTGATTAAAATTACAAATATCTGACATCTTGCACTATTCTGGCGATCGTGCGATCGGGCGTTGCTTTGAGCAACGCCCCACAAGAAAATTCACTCTTTGTGGAACAGGCATCTTGCCTGTTCGTGACAAAGCTGCAAGATGTCAGAAACACCAAACTCTATCATAACTGGGCAGCTTTGAGAGCCAATTTGCCAAATAATTAAGTTACACCCTATCGTAGCCGGATAGCACAGAGCCGCACTCGCCCCAGAAATATCTCCGATAACAATTTGCGATCGAGTGCACAAAGCGACCGAAACATTAAAAAATTAAGTTGTCTGTCGATCGCAACTGGTGAGATGATATGTAGTGCAGCCTCACGGCAGTTCCACAGAAACTGAACAGCAGAAACGCGAGCGATCGAACTCGGCTCATCGCACCTCTGTCAGAATCGACCACACACACTCTCTCTTAACGTATAAAAACCAGAATTATGGCTGTTGCAACCCAATCACTCGAAGAACTCTGCATCAACTCTATCCGCTTTTTGGCCATCGATGCGGTAGAAAAAGCAAAATCAGGACACCCGGGACTGCCGATGGGCGCTGCCCCTATGGCTTTTGTGCTGTGGGATCGGTTCATGCGGTTCAACCCCAAAAACCCCAAGTGGTTTAATCGCGATCGCTTCGTCCTCTCCGCCGGCCACGGCTGTATGCTACAGTACGCCCTCATGTACTTGACCGGCTACGATAGCGTCACCCTCGACGACATCAAGCAATTTCGTCAGTGGGAATCCAAAACCCCCGGACACCCCGAAAACTTCGTCACCGAAGGCGTAGAAGTTACCACCGGCCCCCTGGGACAAGGAATTGCTAATGCCGTCGGTTTAGCAATGGCAGAAGCTCACCTCGCTGCTAAGTTTAACAAGCCCGACCACAAAATTGTTGACCACTACACCTATGTCATCATGGGTGACGGCTGCCACATGGAAGGCGTTTCTGGCGAAGCTTGTTCTTTGGCCGGACACCTCGGACTAGGCAAATTAATTGCCTTGTACGATGACAATCACATTTCTATTGAAGGCGACACAAGCTTGGCCTTTACTGAAGATGTCGGCAAGCGTTTTGAAGCTTACAATTGGCACGTTATTACAGTAGACAATACCGCTCTAGACGAAGATACTAACCTAGAAGCAGTTCACAAAGCTATTGAAGAAGCCAAAAAAGTCACGGACAAACCGTCCATGATTAAAGTCCGTACCATCATTGGTTACGGTTCTCCCAACAAGCGCAATTCTTACAGTGCTCACGGCGCTGCTTTGGGTAGCGATGAAGTGCAAGCAACTCGCGATTTCTTGAAGTGGGAACACGCACCGTTTGAGATTCCTGATGATGCTTTGTCACACTTCCGCAAAGCAGTCGAACGTGGCGCTCAATCTGAGCAAGAATGGCAGAAAGCTTTTGATGCTTATAAAGCAGCATATCCTGCAGAAGCAGCAGAATATGAGCGCACAGTTGCCGGTAAACTTCCTGAAGGTTGGGATAAAGTTTTGCCGACATACAAGGCAGAAGATAAGGCCGATTCGACTCGGAATCATTCTGGAAAATGTTTGAATGCTTTGGCAAGTGTGTTACCTGAACTGATCGGCGGTTCCGCTGACTTGGCATCTTCTAACATGACTTTGCTCAAGGGTGAAAAAGACTTCCAAAAAGGTCAGTACGAAGGACGTAACCTGCGCTTTGGTGTGCGGGAACACGGCATGGGTGCGATCGCCAACGGTATGCTTCTGCACGGCGGTTTAATTCCTTACTGCGCTACTTTCTTGGTATTTGCTGACTATATGCGGGGAGCAATTCGCCTCTCTGCACTCTCGGAAGCTGGAGTTATTTATGTAATGACTCACGACTCCGTAGCCTTGGGCGAAGACGGCCCCACTCACCAACCCGTGGAAACCATCGCTTCTCTGCGAGTAATTCCCGATTTGTTGGTAATGCGCCCTGCGGATGGTAATGAAACATCCGGCGCTTACAAAGTGGCAGTTGAAAGCCGCACCCGCCCAACTTTAATGGCTTTGTCGCGCCAAAACTTGCCTAACTTGGCTGGAAGCTCGATCGAAGGAACAGCCAAAGGCGCTTACATTTTGTCCGACGACGGCGGCACTCCTGACATCATTTTAATCGGCACCGGTGGCGAAACCTACCTCTGCGTTGATGCGGCTGAAAAATTGCGCGCCGCAGGTAATAAAGTGCGCGTAGTTTCGATGCCTTGCTGGGAATTGTTTGACTTACAAGATGCCGCTTACCGTGAATCTGTACTGCCGAAAGCTGTTACTAAGCGGTTGGCCGTTGAAGCAGGTTCTAGCTTCGGCTGGGGACGTTATTTGGGTTCTGAAGGCGATAGCCTCAGTATTGACAGATTCGGCGCTTCTGCACCGGGCCCCGTTGCTTTAGAAAAGTTTGGCTACACCGTTGATAATGTGGTAGCTAAGGCTCAGGCGCTGTTGGGTTAATAGCAGCAGCATAAATTTTGGTGGGGCGGGCTTCGAGCTCGCCCCATTTTTTATAGCCGAAGGAAGTTCGGCAACGGATTAGCTTTCTTCGGATGTAACAGATGTAACAGATAAATGGAAGAAGGCTTTAGTTATCTAGGAGAGAAGGCTTTAGTTATCTAGAAGATAAGAAAGAAGGAAGGAAAAGCTAAAATCTAAAATCTAAAATCGGAATATTGGGTTTCACTTCGTTCTACCCAACCTAGAGCTCGCTAGAACTCGCGAATCATTAAGAATTGCTATATTAAGAGTTACGGAAGAAAAACCAGTTTCTACGACAATATTCGGTTTGGCAACGAGGCATCTAACCAGAAACCGGGTTTTTAGCCCCCGGTGCGTTCAAGACTGTATCTTTCAAAAATTTGAGATAGGTTATAAGTCATTGGGTTAAATCACCAATTACCAATTCCCGCTTACCAATTACTAATTCTCGATTACCCATTCCATTTATGATGATTTGGAATTTTTTAAATCAGTTGTTATTCACCGGGAATTATATTCCTCAAGGCTACTGTTACCTTTGGCAGCGAGAGCTAGTCGCGCTCCACATAGTGTCAGACTCTATAATTGCCCTGGCCTACTATTCAATACCGCTATCCCTAATTTATTTTATCGTTCAGCGAAAAGACTTACCCTTTCGCAATATCTTTTGGCTGTGTGCAGCCTTTATTATATCCTGTGGCTCTACTCATATAATGGAAGTTTGGACGCTCTGGCATCCTGTTTATTGGGCTTCTGGCATTCTAAAAATTATTACCGCCGCGATTTCTGGTTACACCGCTTTTGCCTTAATTCCTTTCGTTCCCCAAGCATTAACTCTGCTGAGTCCAACTCAATTAGGGATGATCGATTTAATACTGCAAAAAGAAATAATTGAACGCCGAGAAACGGAAGCTCGCTATCAAACTTTAACTGAAGCTTCGCCGGTAGGAATATTTTATGCAGATGCTGGAGGAGATTGCTTGTATGTCAACGAGCGCTGGTGTCAAATTTCGGGAATAACCTGTGATGAAGCTTTGGGCAAAGGGTGGTTGCAAGGCATTCACCCAGACGACCGCGATCGGGTTTTTTCTGAATGGTATAGCGCCGCGCAGGAGAAATTGCCGTTTAAATCTGAGTACCGCTTTCAAGGCATTCATCACACTCAAATCAGTTGGGTCTTCGGTCAATCTGTCGGTAAAATCGGAGAAAATGGGGAGGTTAAAAGTTATGTGTGTACTATTACTGATATTACAGAACGCAAGCAGATAGAAGAGGAAAATCGACGGCTCAATGAAACTCTGGAGCATCGAGTTGCTGAGCGCACTGCTCAAATCGAAATTTCTAACCACCAATTGCAAAAAGAAATAGCTTACCGCGAAAAAATTGCACTCACTTTGTTGGAATTGACGCAACTGCAAAATGCAATTCTTAATAGCGCTAACTACACAATTATTTCTACAGATCCCGACGGTACAATTAAAACATTTAATCGGGCGGCAGAGCAACTTTTAGGTTATTCGCTAGAAGAAGTAGTCGGGAAAGTAACGCTAGCAATAATTCACGATCCGCTGGAGGTCGCTCAAAGAGCTGAAGTTCTTTCTCAAGCATTAGGAGTGAAAATAGAGCCGGGAATTCAAGTATTATTTGCCTTGCCGTGCCGGGAAATCGCGGACGAAAATGAATGGACTTACATTCGCAAAGATGGTTCGCGGTTTCCGGTACTGCTGTCAGTGACTGCCTTATTTGATAGTAGCGGAAATATTAACGGTTTTTTGGGTATCGGTCAGGATATTAGCGATCGCAAACAAGCTGAAAAAGAGCTGCGTGACCTAACCAGTGCCATGCAAAATGCGGTGGAAGGCATTTCGCGACTGGATATTGAGGGGCGCTACGTGAAGGTTAACCGAGCTTACGCTCATAAATGCGGTTACGAACCGGAACAAATGCTTGGCATGGAATGGCAGAGCACCGTACATCCGGGCGATGTTGAGATGATGCTCTCAGCTTATCAGGAAATGCTAATTTCTGGCAAAGTAGAAGTTGAAGCTAGAGGAGTCCGAAAAAATCGCTCGTTTTTTTATAAGCAATTAACGATGGTAAAAGCTTGCGACGCACAAGGGATATTTAACGGTCACCACTGTTTTATGAAAGATATCACTGAGCGGAAACTAACTGAAACTGCTTTGCTAGAAAGCGAATTCAAGTACAGGCAAATAGTTGAATTAGCAGAAGAAGGTATTTGGGTAATTGACAGAAATAGCCTCACGACTTACGTAAACCACGCAATGGCGCGAATGCTAGGTTATAGTGAATTAGAAATGTTCGGGCGGTCGCTTTTTGATTTCATGGACGAACGGGACAAACCACAAGCTATTGAAAATATCGAGCGGCGCAAGCAAGGTATTGGTGAACAACACGAATTTAAATTCAAAACCAAGGACGGCAAAGATATTTGGACTGATATGTCTACCAGTCCCGTCATGGACTCCCAGGGGAATTTGCTGTCTTGTTGCGCCTTGGTTTACAACATTACAGGCCGCAAAGAAGCAGAGCAGCAAATGCTGCAACTTACAGAAGATTTGAAGCGTTCCAACGAGGAATTAGAACAATTTGCTTATGTGGCTTCCCACGATTTGCAAGAACCGCTCCGAGCCGTTACCAGTTACACTCAATTGCTTGCCCAGCGCTATCAAGGAAATTTGGACGATCGCGCAGATAAGTATATTCATTATATTGTCGATGGCGCCACCAGAATGCAGCAGTTAATTAACGATTTGTTGGCGTATTCGCGCCTGGGAACGAGGGGTCAGGAGTTTGAGCAGGCGGACTGCAACGCTGTGGTTAAGCAAACTATGTGCAATTTGCAAATTGCGATCGCCGAAACAAAAGCTGTAATCACCTGCGACGCGATGCCAACCGTGATGGCGGATGAATTTCAACTGGTGCAATTATTCCAAAATTTGCTCGCCAACAGCATCAAATTTTGTCGCCAAGATATCCCGTTGATTCATATCGCTGCCTGCAGGCAAGAGAGCGAATGGGTGTTCAGTGTCCGCGATAACGGCATTGGCATCGATCCGCAGTATGCCGAGCGCATTTTTATCATTTTTGCGCGCCTGCACTCCCGCCGCCAATATTCCGGTACTGGTATAGGTTTGGCGATGTGCAAGCGCATTGTTGAACGCCACGGCGGTCGCATTTGGGTGGAATCTCAAGAGGGAAAAGGAGCGACTTTTTACTTCACTATTCCTATAATTAGTACCTGAAGCCTCAAAATTCAATTTTGTTTTTATACTTTAAAGGATACGCCGGTTATGAGCGATCGAAGCACTGTTAGACCTATAGAGATTCTGCTGATTGAGGATTCTCCCAGCGATGCCGATTTGGCAATAGAAGTCCTCAGTCAGGGTAAAATATTGAATAACTTGCATTTTGTGGAGGATGGAGTCGAAGCAATCAAGTTTTTGCGCCAAAAAGAACCCTATCTCAGGGTACCTCGTCCCGATTTGATTTTGCTCGATTTGCATCTACCGAAAAAAAGCGGTATAGAAGTGCTAGAAGAAATTAAAACTGATCCAAAGTTAAAATTAATTCCTGTAGTGATTCTCAGCACTTCAGCAGCTCCAGAAGATATTTTTAAGTCATACTCCCTCCACGCCAACTGTTACATAACAAAACCAGTAGACTTCGTAGAATTTACTAAAGTAGTCAGGTTAATTGAGGAATTCTGGCTGGCAGTCGTCAAACTTCCTCTAAATTAAACGAACAGATGCTTTGCTTATGCACGCTATAAAAGTTTTCAACCTATGGAAATTCGGCGGGTGGATGATACGCTTAGCGATGCTGAATAAACTTTATAAAAGCTGGCGACAAGCCACTTTTTAACACTTGGAAAATAGTATAAAATATGCTATGAGCAATAAATTTATTGAATAAAGCAGGCTTTTCGGTTCACCTTCTCGGTCTAATTTAATTCTGCTTAACTTGATTTTGCCTAAAAAAAATGGTTGTACATATTGATATAAATTAACTCAGTCCTCAAGTTAAAAATGATTCCGGTGGTAATTATGACAACCTCAGCAGCCGATGAAGAGATGGTCAAGTTTTATGCCCTGTCAGCCCGGTGCTACATCGCTAAGCTTATGGATTTTAGTCAAGTCGCTAAGCTGGTGAGATGGATTAAGGATTGGTGGCTGGTTGTGGTGACAGTTCCCAAATAATAATTTTCAAGTTGAAAATGGCAAGGGAAAGCCAAAAAGTTTAACCTAAGATGGGTAGAGTAAAATTTTTACAGTCAAAAACGTCTAAGCTATGTGGATTAAAATTCTGTTAGTAGAAGACAATCCGGCTGATGCTGATTTGCTTGCAGAACTGTTAGAAGTATCTGTGGGCGTCGAGTGGGAACTGGTGTCTGTTGAGTTCCTCCATGAGGCGATCGCACAACTGTGCAAACAACCCTTTGATGTAGTTTTGCTCGACCTTTCTTTGCCCGACAGCCGCGGTTTGGAAACGCTAACTCGCCTGCGAGAAGTTGCTCCTGATGTGCCAATGGTGGTAATGACAGGCTTGGACGATGAGGCGATCGCCCTAGAATCAGTTCGCTTGGGAGCTCAAGACTATATTGTTAAAGGTCAAATTACTACTCAATTATTAGTGCGGACGATCCGCTATGCGATCGAACGCTCTCAAACATTTCAAATGCTGCGGGAAAGCGAGCGCCGCTTTCGGGCGATTTTTGACTCATCGTTTCAGCTAACCAAGCTGCTGACTCCCGAAGGAATTGTGCTGGAAGTGAACGAGACAGCCCTCGATTTTGCCGGATTGCGATCGGAGGGTATTGTGGGCCGCCCGATTTGGGATATGGCGATTTGGGCCCAGTCGCCACAGGTTTCCGAACAATTGCAATGCGCGATCGGCCAAGCAAGTCGCGGCGAGTTTTTCCGCAGCGAAATCGACTTGTTAGGCAAAAGTGGCCAAATTATGACAGTTGATTTCTCACTGAAACCTGTTAAAAATGAAACAGGACAAGTTTTGCTGCTGATTGCGGAAGCCCGTGACATTAGCGATCGCAAACGAGCAGAAGCGGAAATTCTCAAAGCCCTCGCACGAGAAAAGGAACTTTCACAACTGCGAGCTAAATTTGTCACAATGGTTTCCCACGAGTTTCGCACACCTTTGACAACCATCCAATTTTCCGCTGGATTGCTGCAAGATTACAGTTCTCAGTGGCCCCAAGATAAAAAATCTACTCATTTTGTGCGGATTCAATTAGCAATTAAACGCATGACAGAGTTATTAGAAGATATCCTCGTAATTGGCAAAATCGAAGCCAATACCTTGCAGTTTCAACCGGTTTCCTTAAACCTTGAAAAATTTTGCCGTCAACTGGTAGAAGAGCAGCAGCTCAACGACAGCAACCAACACCCGATCGCCTTTCAATATGAAGGCGACAACTGCGAGGCTCAAATGGATGAAAAACTGCTGCAGCAAATCTTGGGAAATGTCCTCTCAAATGCCATCAAATATTCCCCCGCCGGCAGTACAGTTTCCTTGCACCTCAACTGTCAAAACAAAGAAGCTGTTTTCCAAGTTCAAGACCAGGGCATCGGTATTCCCCAAGCCGATCGAGAGCGGATATTAGAAACTTTTTACCGAGCTCCAAATGTTGGCACTATTTCGGGAACCGGTCTCGGTTTAGCAATTGTGAAGAGGGCTGTGGAACTTCACGGCGGCCAACTTGCGATCGACAGTCAAGAAGGAAAAGGCACAACTTTCACTATTACCTTGCCTCTAATTTGCCCTCCCAGTCAATAACAACTGAATTATCAACTATACATATCCGCTATTTAACGATTAATTAAGCGCCAAACAAACAAACTTATTAAGTTTAGGAACCCAGAATTTTCCAACAAACTACTGACTAAAAGGAGCTATCACCGTGGTTAAGATTTTGGTAATAGAAGACGAAGAAGCGATTAGAGAGAATATTTTAGAGTTGCTAGAAGCCGAGAATTTTGAAGGAATAGGAGCGATTAACGGCAAAGTCGGCATCAAATTGGCGATCGAACAAATCCCGGATTTAATTTTGTGCGACATGATGATGCCGGAAGTAGACGGTCACGGCGTTATCAAAGCTTTGCGCTCCGAACCCTTGACTGCCACAATTCCGTTTATTTTCCTCACAGCCAAAGCCGATAAAGTTGACGTTCGCACGGGCATGGAACTGGGAGCTGACGATTACATTACTAAGCCGTGTACGCCGCAAGAACTGCTAAATGCCATTGCTATTAGACTTGAAAAACAAAAAACAATTAGCCGACAATCTCAAAAGACGCTAGACGAATTACGCACTAATATTAGTATGTCGCTGCCCCACGAGTTGCGGACTCCTTTGAATGCAATTCTGGGTTTTTCTGAGCTGATTCTGTCAGAATATAAGGTATTAGAGGAATCAGATATCTTAGAGATGATCGGTCAAATTCAAACTTCCGGTCATCGCTTGTATCGACTGATTCAGAACTTTTTGCTGTATGCAGAACTGGAGATAGCAGCCACAAATCCCGAACTGCTGAAGGAGATGCGAAACAGCGAATTTAGCTGTGTAAAATCTTTGCTGAGTCAAAAAGCGCGGCAGCAAGCAAAACACGCGAATAGAACCGACGATTTACAATTAAACTTGCAAGATTCGTCGGTAGCTATTGATTCTGTCAGACTCGCAAAAATTGTTGAAGAACTGTTGGACAATGCCTTCAAATTTTCTTTAGAAGGAACGCCAGTTTTATTAAGCACTTTAGTGAAAGATAAGACTTTTATTCTGTCTGTCAAAGACCAAGGCCGCGGCATGACTACCGATCAGATTGCCCAGCTAGAAGCTTACAGGCAGTTCGATCGCAAACTTTATCAACAAGCAGGTTTGGGATTAGGTCTGGCTATTGTTCAACGCCTTGTAGAATTGCACGGAGGAGAATTTAAAATAGAAAGTGTACCGCAGCAAGAAACAATAGTTTGCGTTTCTCTGCCTGTCTAAACAATGATTATACCAGTTTCCAAAAAGAATACAACTGTAGGCAAAATCCCAACCCTTATGGCATAAGTCATTCCCAATTCTCAAATCTCCACTCTCAAATGGTATTATGCAGGAGCGATCGCTCCTTTCAGACACCGCTGCATATAAATTTGAGCTACCTTATCATTAGGATTGATTTCCAAACAGGCCGAAAACAATCTTATAGCTTCGCCACACTTGTCACTATTGTAGAGTACCAAAGCTTGCTCAAAGATTGTCTTTGTCTCTAACTTTTTCTGTCGTAACTCTGGCGGATCGGCCGCAAATACTTCATAAACTGTTACAGTTCGCGATTTGCCTTTAACTGATACGCGATCGATCAACCTCAAATCATAAATATCGTTCAAGTGTATAAAAGTATTGTGAGTAATTAACATCGAAACTCCATACTCTTTCGTCAAACTTTCCACGCGGGAGGCTAAGTTTACCGCATCGCTGATCACCGTGCTGTCCATCCGACTTTGGCCCCCCACCGTGCCTAACATCAAAGAACCCGTATTGATGCCAATGCCAATTTGCAGCGGCGGGCGATCGGGTCGATTGCGACTAATATTATACTCGTTAAGCTGTTGTAGCATAGCAATTCCAGCTTTCACAGCATCGTCCGCACTGCCATCAAACAGCGCCATAATCGCATCGCCAATGTATTTATCAATAAAACCCAAATTCCCAGTAATTGCCGGTTCCATCCGCGACAAATAAGCATTAATAAATTGAAAATTTTCTTCGGGATTCATCGTTTCAGAAAGAGAAGTGAAATCGCGAATATCTGAAAACAGCACGGACATTTCTTTCTGCACCTGATCGCCTAATTTCACTTCCAGAATACTTTCATATCCCAGAAAGTGGAGAAATTCGTGCGGTACAAACCGCCCGTAAGCATCTGTTAATTTTTCTTCCGCTGCTAAAGCTTTTTCCAAATCGTCTGTGAATTGGCGGCGCTCGGTTTCTACCTCTAGACGTTCCGTGATATCTTGAAAAGCGGCGATCGCGTAAACTATGTTTTTCCGTTCGTCGTAGATTGGACTCGCCCAAACCTCGATCGGCACAATCCGATCCGACCCACGAATTTCTAGATCGTCCATACGCACAAATTCTCCCCGCAACGCCCGAACAATCGGTTGGCTATCCCTCGGGTACAATTGATTAGTTCCAGCGTCGTAAAAATGATAAGCTTCAGGAAATTGGTTAGTATCCCCATCAAAAATTAAACCTTGGGCTAGTATCCTTTCGCCCCAAGAATTCATGTAAAAAGGTTTACCATTACCATCCACAACAAATATTCCCACAGGCATCGCTTCCAGGAATTGAGTCAATCGGCTTTCGTTTTCTGACAGTGCCTCATTTAACTTTTCTTCGGCTGCCAAAGCTTTTTCTAAATCATTAGTAAACCGGATTCGTTCCACTTCCACCTGTCTTTGCAAACTAATATCCTTAGCAAAACCCTGATAGTAAAGCACTTCACCGTTAGCATCATAAACTGTGCGCGCATACTCAGAAACCCAGATAATTCTGCCATCTCGACAGTAAACCTGAGACTCAAACTCACACAGAGTACCGTGCTGTTTCATCAGCGCCAGAAACTCTTGACGGCGGTTCGGTTCCACGTACAATTGCTGCTGAATATCATTAATACTTTCTATTAATTCTGACGCGGAATCGTAGCCGTAAATTTCCGCCAGAGCAGGATTCGCACTGATAAACTGTCCGTCCGGCGTCGTCTGAAAAATACCTTCTAGAGCATTTTCAAATATCCCGCGATACTTCTCTTCAGCTTGAATTAGCGCCGCTTCAGCTTCCTTGCGTTCAGTTATGTCACTAAAAGCAATAATGGCATAGGAAATTTCGCCTGTAGAATCATAAATTGGAGTTGCCCAACTTTCTACAGGAATAATCTTATTAGCTGTACGAATTTCTACACCCTCAGTCCGCACATTTTCACCCCGAAGCGCCCGCATAATTGGCAATTCTTCGACGGGGCATCTTTGATTAGTTCCGGCTTTATAGAATTGATAAATGGCTGCTTTTGGCTCTGAATTAATATGCGGCACAGCCCCTTTGCCAAATACATCCCGCGCCTTCTGATTAGCGTAGAAAGATTGCCCATTTGCATCAAGTACACACACACCCAATGGCATAGCTTCCAGGTATTGCGTCAACCGACTTTCGTTTTCGTGGAGTTGGGCAATCAGCATTGCCTGCTTGCGATTTAATTGAGCCAACTCCTGATTCATTTCCTGAAGTTGTCTTTGTTTTTCAGCTAATTGTTTATCTTGAAAATATCGGTATATTGCCTCAGTAACAGTTAATTTTAAGTCATCACATTGCCAAGGTTTAGGTATGTATCGGTACAATTTAGCATAGTTAATAGCATTAGCTACCGCATCCAAATCTGCCTGCCCCGTCAACATAATCTTGAGAGTGTTCGGCGAGATAGCATGAACGCTCCTTAATAGTTCGTCTCCTTTCATATTAGGCATGATATGATCGGAAATAACTACAGGAACTTCATACTGTTCTGCTAAAAGTTCTGACAGCAACTCTAAAGCTTCTTCGCCGCTTTGAGCCGTTTCAATTAAATATTTATCTTCAAAGGCTTTTAGCAGGTCTATTTCCAGACTATCGAGTATAGTCTGCTCATCATCGACACAAATAATGACTGGTTTTTTCATAAATTTTCTAGACCAGACTTAATCGCTTCAATTAGTTCTTGATTTTGCCAAGGTTTTTCTATGAAAGCATGAAGATTTGCTTGAGTTTGTGTTCGTTCGATGGCTTCTTTGTCTGCTTGTCCCGTCAGCAGCACTGTCACAATTTGCGGATATTTTTGATGAATTTTAATCAGCAACTCATCTCCTTTCATTCCGGGCATCAACCAATCAGAGACAATCACTAGAATCTTAACCTCTGCTTCAGATAGCTCTTCAATAATCTCTAGGGCTTCGGCAGCACTTTCAGCAAATTCCCAAAGATATTTACCGTTAAAAGCCTGTTGCAGTTCAATTTCCAGACTTTCCAACACCGCTACTTCATCGTCCACACACAAAATTGCTGATTTACACATCGCTAGTTTCCTTCTTTAGTTTGGCAGGGTGAAGCCCGATGGGTAAGCACACCATTTTCCAAATTCTACATTCCGCGCGGGTAGACTGCAAATTTTTAGCCCCCGACTTCAGTCTGCAACGCTTTACCTACTCAGTTAAATTAATCGGCAAAGAAACTGTAAATGCTGTATTACCGGGTGCCGACTCGACCTCAATTTTACCCTGATGTTTTTCAATTATTTTTTTGACAATATCCAATCCCAACCCGCTGCCTTCTCCCGCAGGTTTAGTAGTAAAAAACGGCTCAAAAATTTTCGGAATAATCTCCGGTTGAATCCCCTTACCGCTGTCAGTAATTTTTACCAGGACGCTGGTATCTTGCTGTACCGCGTCAATTGTTAAAGTTCCTTGATTGTCCATCGCTTGTAAGGCATTGTGAATTAAATTTGTCCAAACTTGATTAAGTTCGTCTGGATAACACAGTACCACAGGCAATTTATCTTGATAGTTTCTGACAACTTCCACACCCGGCTTGATTTGGTTTTGATAAAGAGTTAATACCGTTTCAATTCCAGCCGTAATATTCACTTGTATTTTTTCCCCATTTACATCGTAACGCGCATAATTTTTCAGAGCAAAGACCACTTTTGCAGCGCGATCAGTAGCGGTAGCAATCGTTCGAGCGCTTCTGTGAATGCTAGCAAAGTCGTAGGCTGTTTTTATAATATTTTCGCTGTCAGGATCTTTGAGCAACGACAAAAATTCTTGCAGATTTCCTTGCAATCCGATATTGACTAAAATGCTAGCAAGGCTGTCAGAATTGTCAATGCCTTCCGACTCAAGTTGCTGCTTCACGCCTTTTTTCAATACCCGTTTTTCTCTAGTAGATAAAGAGTAATTTTGTTGACTCGAAATGTACATCAAACGCAAGAAATCTTGCTGCCGCTCTGCTGACAGTTGTTTAAAAAAAACTGGCAAACTTTCGAGATTGTTATCCAAAAAGCTGGTAATATTTCCAATAGACGATCGAATCGCCCCCAACGGCGTATTAATTTCGTGAGCAATACCCGCAATCAGTTGCCCTAATGCTGCCATTTTTTCCGATTGCACTAATTGATTCTGAGTAGCTTGCAGTTGGTCTAAAGTAACTGTAAGTTCATTGTTTTTCTGTTGGAGTTTTTTTCGCAACTGGCATATTGCTAAATGGGTTTCTACCCTCACGAGAACCTCTTCCACCTGAAAGGGCTTAGTAATATAATCTACCCCGCCCACCGCAAAGGCTTTGACCTTATCAAGTACGTCATTAATGGCACTAATAAAAATTACGGGGATGTCGCAAGTTCGTTCATCAGCTTTGATCTTTTGGCAAACTTCATACCCATTCATTTCGGGCATCATAATATCCAGCAAAATTAAATCGGGAGGCATACCTTTGGCCGCCGAAAGCGCTAACTCGCCGCTAGGTACGGGGCGGACTTTATAGCCCTTGCCATTCAAAATTCCGGCTAGCAGTCGCAAATTAGCTGGGGTGTCGTCAACTACTAAAATATTACCGCGATCGGTCCTAGAAAGGTCGTTATTCATGTGATAGTGTTTGAGATATTAACTTTAAAACTTTGTCGTACTCAAAATTTTCTATACAAGTTGCGATCGCACTTGCCGTTACTGCATCCTTTAATCGAATTTGCTCTATCAAAGTATCAATTAAATCCATATCTGCATTTAGTATTGCTAGCTTTAAATCAGCTACCAGTGAATCCGGCAATTTTACGAAATCAGCCGCACTCATAGCGCGATCGCTCTCTTTGATTGCCGATAAATTAGTTTGACCCGGATCTTCATAAATATAGCGCACTCCGATATGTTTGTGCATAGAATCAAAAATATCGGCTTCCCGGAAAGGTTTTCGCATAAAAGCATCGCAACCCGCCGATAAAATAACTGCCCGTTCTTCCTCCAAAACGCTCGCTGTCAGCGCAATAATCGCAGTAGCTTGACCTTTAATAGTGCTTTTAATGTATTTCGTAGCTTCGTAGCCGTCCATCACAGGCATTCTCATGTCCATCCACATTAGATGCGGTTCCCAACTATCCCAAATCTCAATAGCTTCTTGGCCGTTATTAGCTTCTTTTAGTTCAAAACCCAGAGGATGGAGGATTTTAATCAACAATTGGCGATTTAGCGGTTTGTCGTCTACTATCAAAATTCGATAGGTGTGTTGGTTGGGTGCCAGGGCAATAACATTGCGCGTCGGTTTGGCGCTTTCAATATCAGCCGCATCGACCGCAATAACTTGAATGTCAAACTTAAAATTAGTTCCCTTACCAACAGCAGAACAGACGCTCATTTCGCCGCCCATTAATTCCACAAATTTGCGACTGATGGGCAATCCTAAGCCAGTACCTTCTTGCGAATCTTTGCCTGTCTTGGTTTGCACGAAAGGTTCAAAAATAGCGTCTAATTCATTGGTAGCAATACCGGAACCAGTATCCTCGACTTCAAAATGAAGGAAGAAGGAAGAGGTAGAAGCTGCCTCGTCATTTGGGGGAACAAAAATCTGATTTTCCGACTGACTAACTTGAGATATCTTAAGACCATTACTTGGGGTAATTTCTGTATTTTTTGATGTTTCAGGATTATCAACTTTCCCCCCTTTGTCCTGCTGATTTATGCCTAACAGATGCTGGCTAACTCTGACAGATACACCGCCATCTTCGGTAAATTTAAGAGAGTTATTGAGCAGATTAATTAAGATTTGTCTCAACTTTAACTCGTCAGCTTCTATGTATTGTGGCACATCGGGACTGCGGTCAAAAACCAACTGCAAGTGCTTGTCATCTGCTTTGAGTTGAAACATATCTTCCAAGTCATTGAGCAGGCGATAGAGGTCTATTTTATGGGGATTGAGGGTGGTGCGACCTGATTCAATTTTAGATAAATCCAGCACGTTATTAATCAGGGTAAGGAGGTGTTCTCCGCTGAGCCTAATTATGCTAATATTTTCTTGATGCTCTGGAGATAGAGTTTGGCTGCGAGTCATCAGTTGGGAAAAGCCGATAATTGCATTGAGAGGCGAGCGCAATTCGTGGCTCATATTAGCAAGAAAGGTACTTTTAGCTTGGTTCGCTACTTCCGCTTTGTCTTTAGCTACCGCCAATTCGGCCGTCCGCTCTTGCACTCGCTGTTCTAAAGTTTCAAAAGATTGTTGCAGTTGTTGAGCCATGCTGTTAAATGACTTGGCTAATTCCCCCAATTCGTCTGAGCGTTCGCTTTCTACTGTTTTATCCCATTCACCTTTAGCAATATTTTTTGCTGCTGTATTTAAGCTCAAAATAGGATTTGTCACCCACTGAGAAGTCAGAATGCCAATCACCACAGCTACTCCTAAAGCGGCGAAACAAAGCAAAACCGCTGTGCGGGTATTGGCATCGATTTCTTTGGTGAAATCTGCTTCGGGAACAACTACCACAATTACCCAGTCTAAACCTTTGCCGTCTTGGAACGGCAAGACTTTTAAAAATTGTCGCTTGTCATCTATTTCAAAGCTCAATAACTCTGATTTTTTAATTTGGTCTAATTTTTTAAATTTTGCAGTCAAATATTTAGCTGTCGCTTGAGTGAAAGGGTTGCTGCTTTCTTCTACTTTAAACAATTGTCTGTCATTACCTTTAGTGCGAAACGGTTTTTCTGTTGTGGAAGTTGCTAATAAAGTACCCTGGCGATCTATAATAAATGTTTGACCTGATTTGCCAACTTTGAGATTGTTGAGAAATCTCCCAAGATGGTCGAGACGCAAGGCAGTAAATAAAACTCCTTCTAGCTGATTTTTGTCGCTGTATACGGGTTGGATAGCGCTGATCAGTAATGTCGGTTCTAGTAACGAAACAAAAACAGAGCTCCAAGTAGCTTTGCCGACTTTTACGGCTTTTTGGTACGCAGGATGTTGCCGATTATCATAGTTTTTGACAAGGGTGGTAACTGTAGTGCGATCGCCGAGAGCGTTCGTATTGTAAGAATTAAAATTTAACCCAGTAGATTTTTCTATCACATTCATCGTTCGGGAGCCGTTAGACAGTTGTTCACCGGATCTATAATCTCCCCTATTGTTGCCAACCGAGGTAAAATTGATATAGGGATATAATTGTACTTGCCGCCAAAGATATTTCTCCCAAGCTGATAAGTTTTCCATATTTAACAACCCGAGTTTGACAGCATCCAGCTTGGTTTGATTGATTTGATGGGGAGTTGTCAGGTAAACTTGCAGGTTTTGCTCGACACGCAAAGTGACCTCGCTCATTAACTGACTAGCAAGGTTATTAACTGCTTTTTGTCCGTTTCTAAAAGACAGATATCCTACGAGTCCCACGGCTCCCACGATTTGCAGTACAAATGGAACTATGAGAACAGTTCGCAGCGGTAATTTGTCTAAAATTTTAGAAACCATAAGATTGAGAGGTTTGGTGAACTTAGTCTAGAACCGTATTGGCACAACCTGTCTTAACTGCAGCATCATTTACTGCCGATTAGCTAGGGCGAATTGATGCGGGTTATTTTAGCTGTGGTAGATGCTCGACCCCGATCGAATGTGAACCTAATGTTTGCTCGATTAAAGTCTATTATTTTACCCCTTGTCGTATTATTGTTACCATTTAGGTAAAAGTTGCAGTCTCTGGCTTCGAGAACAGCCTGATATTAGATCATCGCGCGGGCGAGTTTAACCCGCATGGGTCAAGCGGTTTGGAGGCAGGCCAGGAAATTTGCGATCGGCACTCGCCATTTTCCGCAAGACGTGTTATACTGTAAACAGTCGAGGGCACGTAGCTCAGTGGATAGAGCATCAGGTTCCGGTCCTGAGGGTCGGGGGTTCAAATCCCTCCGTGCTCATTTAAATTTATCAAAGGACTGATTTTGAGAGACCGGGGACAAATTTTTGTCCTCGGTCTCAACTATTTTGATTTAAGCGTCAGTGTCAAAAATCGAATCGCCACTGTAGTCGCAGGTCGCGGACTGATTGCGCCCCTGCTGCTTGGCACGGTAGAGTGAACGATCGGCGAGCGCAATCAAGTCAGCCGATGATAGTTCCGAAATCGGAATCAAGTTGGCGATACCCATACTAATAGTAACTACATCGCTCACATCAGAGGTTTTGTGAGGAATATGTAAAGCTTGAATAGCAGCGTGAATCCGTTGGGCCACCGAACTCGCTCCTTCAATATCTGTATTTGGCAAAATGATGCCAAATTCTTCTCCGCCGTAACGCGCCACTAAATCCGCCGGACGGTACACTACCTCTTGCACCGTCTGAGCAAGTTTGAACAGACAACTATCCCCCATTTGATGACCGTAGCAATCATTATAACGTTTGAAATAATCCACATCAAACAACAAAAGAGAAATAGGTTTTTGTTCCCGGTATAGCCGCTGCCATTCATGCTCTAAGCGGTCATTAAAACAGCGGCGATTAGCAATTTGAGTCAACCCATCAATATTTACCACTTGTTCTAAGAGGTGAGTAGCGCGGGCTAGTTCTTCGTTAGAGAGTGCCAGTTGTTGATTAATTTCTCTCATCCGCGCTTGGGCCTGCTGCCTTTCTGCCAATTCCTTCTGCAACTTATGAAAAATATCCGCTTGTTTAATGGCGATCGCTAACTGATTAGCAATCTGTTTAACAAGGTCAACTTCCAATTCTTCCCATTGCCGAGGTGCAGAACATTGATGAATACATAACAACCCCCACAAATCTTGTCCATTGAGCAACGGCGCCACTAAATTAGCCCGAACCGGAAATTGTTTCCAAAGAGCACGGTAACAGTGTTGAAGGTCAATATTATTGATATTTTCAACTACCTGCATTCTCCATTCTTGATATGAATCAGGATCTTGTTCACCACCACACTGGTCGTTAAATTGATTTTTGCTTACCAATTTACATCCTTCGCCTACGGATTCTGAGACAAACTCACCATATCCAAAATTACTGTCAGGATCGAACTTAAATATGCCGACGCGCTCGGCATCAAGGAACAGGCGAATGTCCTGCGAAGCAATCTCAAAAATTGTAGACAAATCAAGAGATTGACGGATGTGTTGAGTAATTTCTTGAAGTAATATCGCCTTGTCGTACTGTTTCCGCAGAGCTATTTCTGCTTGCTTTTGGGCCAGAATAGCTGCCTCTGCTGCTTTTTTGGCTTTAATAATTTCACCTTCGTATAGGATACGCTGGCGGATACAGAGCAAGATGCAATCGTTGACAAAGTTTCCTCCCTGATTCCGACGCACAGCGTTGATCAGCATGGGTATATCACTGCCCTGCTTTGACCTTAATGAGAAGTAAATTTCCTCTACTTTACCGTCGAGCTTCAACAGGGGGAAAAAATGGGTTTGAAAAAAAATCCGGCTGGCCATTGGCAGAATGGAATCCATTTTCCGTTGCCGCAGTTCATCGGTTTCGTATCCGAGTAATTGCAGTAATGTGGCGTTGACCATTACGATCGTACCATCGTCAGCAAACGAGAGGAATCCACAGGGTGACGTGTTGAGTAGCTCGTCTATCTGGTAGGTCATGTTTGCCATACAAATCAGGTAGTATGAGGTACACTCAAATACTCCTTAATCATCTCGATCGTCTCTTGTGGATGACTCAGGTGCGGGCAATGTCCCGTAGCTTTCATCAGCCGTAGCGTACTTTTAGGTAGGTGGCGGTGGAGGTAATCCCCTACCTCGGTGGGAGCAATCACGTCATCAGCGCATTGCAATATCAGTGAAGGTACTGATACCTTGGGTAAATCACTGCGATTGTCAGAGTAAAAAGTTACCTCGGCAAAGCGACTTGCAATCACCGGATCGGTAGAGCAAAAACTTGTCTCAAGTTCCTCACTTAACTCAGGACGCTCCTGATTCTGCATCACCATTGGCGCCAGAAAGCTTGCCCAACCAATGTAATTTTTCTCCATGATATCGAGGAGATCCTCAATATCTTTGCGCTCAAACCCTCCGTAATAATTTGGTAAATCATTGATGTAGCAAGGTGAAGGCCCTACGAAAATCAGGCGATTAAAGTAATTAGGAGTTTGAATGGAGGACAGAAGGCCGATCATACTGCTGACAGAATGACCGACAAAAATCACATCAGTCAAGGCCAATTCTTCACAGATATCGAGGACATCCTGAACATAGCCATTGAGGTCGCTATACCGTTCATAACTGTAGGCACTAATATCAGACTGTCCCGAACCTACATAATCAAATAGGAGAATTTTGTAATCCTTCTCGAAGGCCCGTGTTACGAAACGCCACATATTTTGATCGCACCCAAATCCATGAGCAAACATCATCGTCTGGGTGCCTTGTCCAAACACTTTTATATTATTCCGTAAGAAAATATTTTTAGTCATTTGAGCTACACGAGCATTAAATTAATTATAAGACTTTTGCGCGCTTTCATGAGGGAGGATTGATGATCCCACATAGTGGTAGACAACAATTAAGGATGTCGGATTAAATGAAGACCAGACTCAGCAATGGCAGGCTTCCTCAACATATAACGCTGCCCGATTTCCTAGGCGCTCGCTTGTAACTATTCCCATTTCGCTGGGGTTTCCATTCCTGCGGCAATTATGCTCAGATTTAAGCCATCTGGGATTGCAACTATGGCTTTGGCAATTCCGCGATCGCTCACATCGCTGGCTAAATCACGGACAAATGAGCGAGCAATTTTAAGCGACTTCACCGGAAAATTTTTCAGGTTGTTAAAAGCAGCATACCCCGTCCCAAAATCATCGACATAAATCCCAATACCATGCTCCGATCATTGGCTCAAAAGATTGTAGCTAATGTCAACATTAAGCATCATTGCCGTTCCCGTAATCTCTAGCTATAGATATTTTGGCTTCATATCGGTGCGCTCAACAATGCGATCGCTCTTAGCGACTAAAGTCGGTTGGCTGAGTTGACGTGCCGACAAATTCACCGCGATATTAGGAAGAATTAGTCCTGCTGCTAGGCACTGCTGATATTGCCCGCAAGCTTGCTCTAAAATCAATTTGCTCTTCGGGCAAAATCAATCCAGTTTTTTCGGCGATGGGAATATATCGATGGCCATGCACCCAAGCTAGTTCAGGAGAATGCCCTCCTACTATAACTTTAACACCAGCAAGGCTACGTGTTTGCCAATCGAGCTGAGGTTGATCATACAGCCAGCATTCGCCTTCCAAGGGCAATTCAAGAGATTTGTGATCGCCAGGGTATTGGATTTTGCCCAAGGTATTGTTGTTGCTGTGTAAAAACTATAGGTATTGGGTTCGATAGGCAATAAAAGCTCCTATTTCAGCAATTAAGAACTTGCAAAACATTGTCGCGGTTTCTATAGTGTTCACAAACTCCTCAAATTAAAAAAGTTGGGTTTCCTAGCTCAACCCAACCTATTTTTAATAACGACGAATTACTGCTAACTCTCAAATATCCTCATCGTCTTGACCTTGCACACCCTGGAGAATCCGCGATAGCTCACTCTTCTCATTAATTGTAATCCGACTAGGAGAACCGCTGATAATCCGTTCGTAACCACTGAACGAATCTTTAATTTGTGGCCCTCTTTCAGTAATTGTGTATTCTCTAATACCTTTGTCGTGCCACGAACCCCGCATCTTAAACACATTAATTGCCCGCGACATTTCTCCTCGAATCTCTACATACTGCAACATGATAATCGTGTCAGTAATCGTAGAAATATGAGAGTCCGTAATCGAATGAGAACCCATAAACTGGTCGCTTGTATTCGTGAAAAAGCCGGTTATTTCTTCCTGCTTCGCAAAACCTGTCACTCCAATCACAAATTGCCTGAAAGCATTATTGCTGACACCCCTAGCTAACGCCGACAGCGAGTCTATAGCAATTCGAGAAGGTTTGAACTCAGCAATTTCTGATTTAATAGTCTGCAAGTGGTCTTCCAAACCTGCCGATTCCGGGTAAGTGCACAGCAGCTTCAGCAGTCCTTTCTCTTCCATTTCCTCAAAATCAATGCCCCAAGAATAAGCATTGCGAAACAACTGAGCACGCGACTCTTCATAGGCAAAAAGCAGCGCCCGATTGCCGTTCATACAAGCGTTCTGCAAGAACTTGCTCACCAATAGCGTTTTGCCTGTTCCCGTTGCACCCGTAGCCAAAATAATCGAGTCTTTGAAAAAACCGCCACCGCACATCTCGTCGAGAGTTTTATCGCCCGAAGAAACCCGCACGTTTGAAGATTTTTGAGTTAATCGCATCGCCCCCAATGGGAAAATATTAATTCCGTCATTAGTCATAGTGAAAGGATATTCGCCCTTCATGTGAGTTGTACCGCGCAACTTCAAAATTTCCATTGTGCGGCGGCGGCGTTCCCCTTCCAAAACGTTGCGAACAATCACTACATTATCCGACACAAACTCTTCCACTCCAAACCGCGCTACCGGGCCGTATTCTTCCACCCGTTCCGTCGTCATAACTGTAGTTGCTCCTACTTGTTTGAGGCGCGCAACTAAGCGAAAAATTTCTCGGCGCACCACCGATGCTGCATCGTACTGCTGAAATACGGCGGTAACAGAATCTATTGAAACCCGCTTGGCTTTGTACTTGCGAATGGCGTACTGAATTCGCTCAATTAAGGCTGATAAATCAAAATTTCCTACGATATCTTGACCTTCCGGGTCGGGGGAAGCGTCCAAAATAAATAGCTTGCCTTCCTCGATTAATTGTGCCAAATCCCAACCGAAACTGCAAGCATTTTTAATAATATCTGTCGGAGATTCTTCAAAAGTTACGAACACTCCAGCTTCGTCAAAATGGGTAATTCCATTATAGAGAAATTGTACAGCAAATAAAGTTTTTCCCGTTCCTGATGTGCCGCTGACTAGGGTGGTTCTGCCGAGTGGCATTCCGCCGTGACTGATGTCATCGAAACCCTCAATCATCGTGCGAATTTTTTCAACTCCTGGCGTTACCAATCCTTTTCGTTGAACCGTTTGACTAATTTCATTCATGTCGATTTTTGTCAACTCTCAGTATTCTTTAGTTGTCACTCATTAACCGCCGATCATGAGTCTTTGTACCCAGCTTTTAGTTTTGGCTCTTGCTCAATAACTAATGACTGCTGACTGCTGACTAATGACCCCGCCCAAAAACCGATACCGTGCCACGTACTCCTGTCGTGGAAAAATAAAAATTTTAGACTTTTGTTCAACCTCCCAGATTCATCTGTGGAGTAAATCTAAAATCTAACATCGTTCGACGCTCGCGCGACTCGACGCTTCGACTGAGCGCTCGCCGAACGTTTCACGCCAAACCGAAGTCTCAAATCTAAAATCGACTGACTCTCACCTGATTATCTTATGAATTCAGGTCTTCTTCGCGAAGTTCTTCATAGAGCAAATCTAATCCTATCAGAACTTTCTCACGATCGGACAAATCGCCAATAATTTTTCGCACCGGCGGCGGCAGGATTTTGGCCAGCGTCGGGGTTGCCAATATTTTGTCCTCTTCTGCTAGCTGAGGGTTTTTGAGAACATCTATGACTTTCAGCGCGTAGACACCTTGAAATTCTTGTTCTAGGATGTCCTTTAGGGTTTTCAAAGCTCGCACTGAGTTGGGAGTATTCCCCGCGACGTACAGCTTCAGAACGTAGGTTTTCTTCAGAGGACTCATGAACTTTTTTAAATGTTGAGTATTAGTTGTCAGATGTTAGTTGTAGTTGTTATTTGTCTTAAATCCGCTGTTCTTTGTTATTTTATAATAATTTCCGCCTCGCGCTCGCGCGCCAGTTAGTCGGCTCCTTTCTTTTTTGTTAGATTCTACCTTCTACCTTTTTTTTTAAATTATACCGAATCCCTTCTACATTCTACCTTGAGAGGTCTCTTTCGGAATCGATCGCCGATACATCTCGCACATATGAGCGATCGCGTCAATCAGGGTCAAACGGTAATCCAGCAATATTTCCTCGCTGCGCCCTTCTATTTTTAGCTGTTTAGCAAACTCGTCCATTAATTCCATGTGAATCTCTACAATTTGAGTCACGGGAACGTCCGCAAAAAAAGCCAAATTCACAAATTCATCTATTTGATTGTTGACCGCAGCATCTTGAGAAAAATAATTCAAAACGATGTCGCGATAACTTGACTTGAGTTGTTCCAAAAACTTTTGCTTCTCTGGTACCGACAGATTTCTCAAAAAAATCTGGGAATTTCTTTTATAATACACACCTAAGTATCCTAATCGCTCCCGTAGTTTTTCCGCCAGTCGCCGCTGCTGTCGGCTGAGCAAACTTTGAGCAGTCAATTGGGCTGTCGCATCGACCGTTACGGATTGGTAATTGACAGGAACCGGAGTTGAAAGTTTCAGAAATTGTGCGATCGCCTGATCGATACCCGCAGCTATTTCGCTCGATCGAGCGATTGCCAGTTGCACCTCAGCAGGGTGATAAAAAAAAGCACAGCTTTCGTCTAGACTCTTGTTGGCGGTACTGGCTGCGGCCTCAAAACCATCTGAATATGGTGCTTCGGGCCTGCCATCGACCTGTGCGTGAGGCGAAAAAATCACAGCAGGCAAAAAGAGCGATCGTTCTTGCAGCTTGCCCAGAAGCGATCGCAGAGCCCCATCCACCTCCAAAACCAAACAATCAAGGTGATAATTGTGTTTAAGGAACCCCAAAAGCTCCACTGCCGACTTAATGTGCGTTAAAGTATAGCGTTCGCCTCTCAAAAGCTTGATCGCAGAGGCTGCAATTTCCTCAGAGCGGACAAAAATACCGATAGAAAGTTGAGGAAGCAAAGCTGTAGGTACACCACCTAAGTTGCCTGAAAGTGCTGGATCGCTCAGAGTTGATATCTCCTTTACAAAAAACTTAACATTTTAACAATCATCTCAATATTTATTTTAACCAATCTTAACCGCAAAATAAGTTATGCGCTTCTACCAGAAGAAGAATCAAAGTGTACTCCGTGGTTTTTGTGTCAAGCACCCTGAGCGTGATTTCTGCAATTAAGCTTAAGCCTTAAAATAATTGCTAGTCGCCTCAAATCAGGCGTAGGCATCGAACTCCCCGGTGTCGGTGCAGATACGGAGCCTGATAGCGAACTGATATAAAACAAATAAGATACAGAAATTCGCAGCTACATTGAGCATCAAAAATATTACTGCTCTCGTGAGCAGACTCTCAGGTTTGTTATGCCACTCACCACCCCCAGTCTCAAAAATTTTATCGAGCCAGTGCCGCTGTGCCTCCAAACGGGTGCGCTAGAATCGCTGCAGTCAATTTTCAGATCCTGTAACTGCGATCGAGTCGCAGTAGTCAACGAACAGCTACAGCCGCTGGGATTAGTGTACCTCCGCAGCCTTTGGACCCGCGCGGCCGATCGCACAAACGACGGGCAGCAACCTTTGTCAGAAAGCTCGATCGCGATCGAACCAGTCAGGGCATTACCCGCCACTATGAGCGTCAGGGAATTCTGGGAGTACCTGCAAACAGAGGAACATAACACCCCAGCCCGGCCAAACCGCCAAACCGCCGGCACCCCCTCCAACACTCCGATCGCCGTCACAGATGCCAGTGGTCAATTTTTAGGAATGCTAGACAGCCTGAGCCTGCTGCAATTCGCCGCACTCAACAGCAGCTCGCTATGCAGCCTCACAGAAGAGGAAACAGTCGTCAAAGAAATCGAATTAAAACCGGTTTCCGAAGCCATCGCCACCGCCCTAGACGCTCAACTGCGCTTTCTAGAAGCAGGATTGAAACCTTCGGAAAACCTGAACTCCCTAGTCGAACTGTTGGAAAAACTGCCCTTGCCCCTGAGATTGCAAACCCCAACCGCACAAATAGTCAGTCAAAACGCAGCGTGGCGGATTTTGCTGGGAGCAGGCCCAGAACCAGTTCCAGAACCAGCAGCAAATTTGGGTAAACACTCGCCCCGCAAACCAAGCCATTTAACAAGCGAATACAAGAGCGTGCAGTTAGAGGCCATCACCAAAGAATGCAGGAGCCTAGTAGGAGCAAGTAGATCGGGCGATTCCCTGCGGGATAGCTTCGCCGCGCGTGATTCAACCGCAGCCACCAGTTGCCCGCTGCCCTTGTACGCAGCCGCCTCCCCCTCAACCTTAACCGCTCCAGCTTGGTGCCCCACCGCCGGCAAACCAGACACCTACATTTGCGAATGCCCCGTACAAAAAGATCAAGAACGGATCTGGCAATTTGTCAAACAGCCGCTCTCAGACAAGCTAATTCTAGTAATGGGACAAGATGTCACCGAAGAACATTTAGTCGCCAAAGAATTAGCAGCAAAAAACGCAGATTTAATCCACCTCAACCGACTAAAAGACGAATTTTTATCCTGCATCAGCCACGAACTAAAAACCCCGCTCACGGCCGTCCTCGGTTTGTCCAGCCTCCTCAAAGATAAATTGATCGGAGAACTCAACGACCGCCAAACACGCTACGCCAAATTAATCCATAAAAGCGGGCGGCATTTGATGACAATAGTTAACGATATATTAGACTTGACTCGGATGGAAACCGGGCAGCTAGAACTAATTCCCGAAGCAGTCGAAATAGCATCAACCTGCCAAAGAGCCTTTGAACAAGCAAAACAACTGCAACAGCAAGAAGAAAAAAACCCTCCCAGCGCCAGCCAAACGGACGGTACAGCAAACGCAGAACCCTCCGCCCAAATAGAATTTACACTCGAAATAGAACCGGAACTGAGCCACTTAGTTGCCGACGAACTGCGGCTGCGGCAAATGCTAGTTAACCTCCTTTCCAATGCCCTAAAATTCACCGAGATCGGTGGCAAAATCGGATTGAAAGTGAATGTTTGGGAAGGCTGGATCGCATTCACAGTTTGGGACACTGGCATCGGCATCCCCGCCGACAAACAGCACCTAATCTTTCAGAAATTCCAACAGCTAGAAAGCCCCCTCACCAGGCGCTTTCAAGGAACCGGACTGGGACTGGTACTAACTCAACGCCTAGCTCGGCTCCACGGCGGAGACGTTTCGTTTATTTCCTCAGAAAACCAAGGCTCTCAATTTACGCTGCTGCTGCCACCAACTCCTCCGGGAAACAGCAGTGAAGAAGTCCCGGCACCGGGAGCGGCTGAGGAAGAATTATTAAAACCACAATATCCGACTCTGATCGCCAATTCTCGCTCTCGTTTAGTATTAATAGTCGAAGCAGTTCCCAAATATATCGAAGATTTAACCAACGTCATCTCAGGTTTGGGCTACCAAGTAATAGTCGCCCGTTCCGGCACCGAAGCGCTGGAAAAAGCCCGCAGGTTCAGTCCAGAAGCGATTTTCCTCAACCCGCTCCTGCCACTGCTCTCGGGTTGGGACGTGCTGACGCTGCTCAAGAGTGACCCGGATACCCGATCGATTCCGGCGATAGTCACGGCCACCAGAGGCGAAAAAGAACGGGCCAGTGTCAACCGAGCCGAAGGTTTTTTGATCTTGCCGGTGGAAGAACCCGCTTTGCGGCGGCTGCTGGCAGACTTGATCGGTCACAGTAATGCTAGTAGCGCCAAAGTAAGGAGTTCTTTAACCGTGTTGTGGCTCAGCCCGCAAAACAGTTCGTCTCAAGGTTCCGCTTTACTGCTCAACCCCAACTACTGCCGGGTTTTAGAAGCAGACGACCTCGGCCAAGCTGAACTCGTGGCCAGAATTTGGCGGCCCGATGCGATCGTCTTGGACGGTACAAGTCAACTGCAAAACCCCTTAGCTTTTATCGAACAGTTAAGTCGGTCTCGAAATTTGGGTTCTCTCCCCTTGGTGACTTTAGACCCCCCAACTACGCAACTGGCAAATCAAGTCAAAGGATTGTCGGTATTTCCCTGTTTAGCCACTAGCAGTCCCGACGACAGTGAAACTTCACCAACCGGGTTAATGCCAAGTGCTTTGTGGCAAGTGATTCAAGTTGCTGCGGGCATGAGTTGGAAGCCCAGCATTTTATTTGCCGACATTTCGACTTTACCCGATTTGCACTCCTCTTCTGGGGGGAACCCGACGGAAGAATTGGAATATGGCGATCGATCGACAAATGCCGAGATTCCCCTCCCCAATTCCCAGTTTTCTACTCCCAACTTTCAAGCTTTGATCCAGTACATCCACACCGCAGGATTTCGAGGGTCGATCGCTCAGAGCTGGACAGAAGTTTTGCAGCAGTTGCAATATCAAAGCGTTGACTTAGTTTTGCTGTGTTTGCGAGATGCCCCCTCAGAATCCCCCGCTATGCTGCAGGCCCTGTCGAACCTGCGCCAAATGGCAGTAAAACTGCCGATTTTAGTCTGGGATTATCGGTCTGCTGTAAATTCGGAATCCGAGGCGATCGACTTTCTACTGCAAGAAGTATCTGCTAAAATTTTGCCTTCTTCCTTATCAGCAGCACAATTGTTAGACAAAATTCAACAGAGTTTATTAACGCATTCAAGTTCCTGAAAATCAACAATTTACCAGGTTTGTAGAGAGGAATTAACTCGTTTATTAACCAAGAAAAATTAACTATTTTTTATGAAAAAAAACAGAATTTGGTAACTCTTTAACTGTCAACCGCGAAGCGTTATTTGTTAACTCAGTCAAGTTTATAATAACTCATAATTTTGCCTATTTGTAGTGAGGCGATCGGTACTCTATAAAACAGTGAATAAAAACGACTACCCTGAGTGTAAATATAATTTGAGAAGTATTTAAATGAAAACCCAGAAGTGTGGCGAGTCAAGAAGCAATATCAAAACTCAAAAATATGAGTTATTATAGGCGATCGAGAAACCCTTATATTTTTTTCTGGGGCTGTACAGTGCCTAATCGCATTCCTTTAATATCTCTGCTACTCGCACTCGGTTTGTGGACAATGCCCGAGCCTGCTGTCGCACAGGCACTCCTGCCTTACACCCTGCAAATCGACTCGGCCCAACTTGAACAAACAGCCTTGAGCCTTGCAGAAGAAGCCGTCCAGCTAGCCAGACTGCAGCAGTACCAACTAGCGGTACCTAGAGCCGAACTCGCCACACAGTTAGCTCCCAAAAATGCTCAAACTTGGACTTTGTTAGGTAGCTTGTACCTTCAAGTCGAGCAGTTTGACAAAGGCATTGAAGCTTTGGGGCAAGCTCAATCTCTGTCACCAGAAAATCCATCAATTAAATTTGTCTTGGGAGAAGCTCACTTTCGGAAAGCGAACTACGAGAAAGCAGTCGAATATTTGCAAGCAGGGTTAAAGTTAAAACCAGACACTCCAGGTGCATTATTTGATTTAGGCAATGCTTTTTATAAGCTGAAGCGGTTTGATCAGGCGATCGCCCAATACGAAAAAGCCTTTGCTTTAGAAAAAAACCTGTGGCCAGCTATTAACAATATCGGATTAGTCAAATACGAAATGGGAGATGTGGATAGCGCCATCAAACGCTGGGAACAGGCGATCGTGATCGACGACAAAGCAGCAGAATCAATGCTAGCTCTAGCAGTAGCACTCTACGGCAAAGGTGACAAAGAAAAAGGCTTAGCGATGGGAGAAGCAGCTCTAACGCTCGACAAACGCTATGCTACCGTAGAATATCTCAAAGAAAACCTCTGGGGCGATCGTTTAATCGCAGATACCCAAAAGTTGCTAGCCACTCCTGAAATGAAAGCAGCACTGGCTAAAATTCAAGACGCCCCACCCCCTCCCCAACTGTCGCCTTAATTGTAGTTAAGTTTCTAGTGAGGACTTGAGTCTTCAAAGCCTTTTTTAACTGAGAACCAACTATCTTATTCAGCACTAAGACCAAAAAATAGTTGAATACGCTATGGGTAGGGATAAGGTGCGCGCACAGCGCACCCTACAGATAGAGTTGGTGCGTAAGTTCTATTATTGCCACGAAGCAGTCGCTGTCTTCAATTCTCCAATCTAAAATCTAATATCTAATATCTAAAATCGCATGACCCCTCTAAGCTGGACAGAATTAGAAGCCTTCACAGACTTTGAAGTCGATCGCGTCAACGGGCCAACCAACGCCCAAGCCCGCTTGCGCCTCTTTGGTAAAACCGAATCCGATGTGCGAGTCACCCTCTACCGCGATAACCATGCTTGGTGTCCCTACTGCCAAAAAATCTGGCTGTGGCTGGAAGAAAAAGAAATCCCCTACCGTATTGACAAAGTTACAATGTTCTGCTACGGGGAAAAGGAAAGTTGGTACAAACGCAAAGTGCCATCGGGAATGCTACCGGCGATCGAACTAGACGGCCGCATCATCACCGAAAGCGATGACATCTTAATCGCCCTCGAACGAGTCTATGGCCCCTTGGGTTTGGGCATGGAAAACCCCGCAGTAATACCCCTGCGGCGGTTAGAGCGACTGCTGTTTAGAGCCTGGTGCTCTTGGCTGTGCTACCCAGCAAGTTCAGCCAAAGTAGAACAACACAACCGCAACCAATTTATCAGCGTCGTCACCCAGGTAGAAGCAGCCCTGGCTAGCACTCCGGGGCCTTATTTCCTCGATGAATTTGGCACTGCGGATGTCATCTTTACGCCCTACGTCGAACGGATGAATGCCAGTCTTTACTACTACAAAGGCTACTCGATGCGGGAAGAAAACCCGCGCTTTGCTGACTGGTTTGCAGCGATGGAAACCCGCCCTACCTATCGCGGCACTCAGAGCGATTTTCACACCCACGTCCACGATTTACCACCTCAGATGGGCGGGTGTTATGAAAACGGCGAACCTCAGATGCTTCTCAATAAAGCCCGCGTGGATAATGGGCCTTGGGCTGGATTGCCGGATGTGATGTATCCAGAACCGGAAACCTCCCGCGCTGAAGCACTTCACCGCGTCATTAAGCACCACCGCAATATCGTTCGAGTCAATCCTGCTGAGGACAATTTATTTGATGAGGCTTTGCGCTGTGCTTTAACTTTGATGATGACTGGCGAAGTTTGTACGCCGCCGGCTGGTTCTGACGCAGCTTTGCGGTATTTGCGCGATCGGGTGAATGTGCCCCGTGATATGTCCATCTACGCCGCCAAGCGATTGAGGGAAGCGTTGGAGAAAACGGCGGCTTTGGTGGGTGATGGCCAAGGTTCCCCGATTCTGCTGAAGCATCGGCGAGATCAAGATCCGGCTAATTTTGTGTAGGATTCTGGGCATATCGGAATCAGACGCAATGGGCGTTGCTGCTGCTTTACTTCATCAGCTTGCTATCTGCTGGATTAATGAAACTAAAGGTTGATGTGATTGTTAATCCGGTTCTGTTTCAAGAGGAGGATACTGGGCTGGTGGAGTTGACGATCATCGCGCCGGAGGATGAGGATAAATACCTCTTCGTCCGTCCCAGTAGTGCTCCGGCGGATGTGATGGACAGACCAGGGAGGATTACTCCAGATTGGGCAGACATGGGCTTCAATACCTGCGTTGATCCTGAAGGGCATGGAGACTGAATACTTAGGTAGAAGTTAGGAGGAGCAAGCATACTTGTAGAAGGTGTATTTGCCTCACAGATAACAGTGATTATCAGGTCGTTATTGGTGGTTACCAATACTCCACCTACATAGCCCTTCAAACTATCTTTCTTAGAGATAGCTGTTGAGAAAGCCAGCGCTGGCTTTCCCGGCGCTGGCTTTCTCGAGCCAGAGACACTAATAACATAGCTGTAGTTTTCAGTTTCCTGCTTGAGGTTAATACCTAGCCCTTGTAAGCTAGATGAAAATGTACCTCGATCCCGCAAATACGCCTGTTGTGCTCTGTTCATAGCTGCAATATACTGTTTAGCCTCTGCTTGTTTCGCCTTAGTTACCTGATGGGACAGGAAGGGAAGAAAGATAATTGGAGAAAGTATCGTAACCAACGAACCTAGACCACCGTATACTCCAACATGCTTCCAATTTATTCGGCTTGAGGAAGCTTGCTTCGTACCAGCACCTTGCTCGAATTCTGTTGTTAAAGGTAATTCCTGTGGTTGTGAGATTCTTGCTTGAGGGTTTGGAGGTTGAACTGACTTTATTTGGGGACTAACTCTTGCCCCAGGATACTGAGGTTGGACTGGCAAGGGAGTAGCTACTTTGGGTTCAGATGTATTTACCGGCTGAGTTGGAGCTTCCTTGGGTGGCACACACCTTGCGCGAATAGGCACAACATCTTCATCCCTGAGTCCCAAAATATCTTGGTAACGTTGAAATCGCACGCGAATATCATCACTAATCGGATACTCTTGCTGGACTGCCTCAGCAAAAGCCTCCTCATATCGCTGTAGTTTTTTCTGGTACTCTCGAAAGGGTTTAAGAACTTCATCCTCGATTTCGGCAGCGTTCTCAGGCGTTAGTCCCAGATTATCTTGCAACTCGTTTAAGATTCTGCGATCAATTGAGTAAATCTCACCACGAGTGGCACAACGCTCAACTTCCTTACGATAAGTCAGCTTTGGATCGCCCAGTGGAACTTTAGCTAAACGGATTTTGAAACCTTCTTCCACTGCATAGATTTTGGGCTTCATTGCGGGGGCAGCTTCTTGAACTTTTTTGTAGGCATAGTCGTGCAACTCATTAATCGAAATCCAGCCATCGTTATTTAAGTCGGCTGCACCTGTCTCAATCCCTTCTATAATGTAGCGAGTGTAAACAGAAATATCTGCACCTTGTTGCTCAAAGGCATACTGAGTGGAGGTCGAAGAAGTCAGAACTGCCCGTCCTTCTCCGCCCAGTTGTTCCTTGAAATCCACAAGGCCGTCATCTTTTGCTAACATTCCCTCTGCAAACGCTCCACTGAAGCAACAGTCCAACAGAACCACCTGTCGCTTAGAACGGCTGTTGCTCATAATTTCATGAATGAAGTTGGCAGGAACAGCAGTTGACTTCATCAGTTCGCCTTTGGGACTCTTACGAGTAATGCGTGTGGCAAAATACAATTTGCCGCGATCGTCTTTAACCCCATGACCAGAGAAGAACAACAGTACCAGATATTCTTTAGAGCGTTCTGAGAACAAAGACTCAATTTCTCCCTGCATCAACAGTGGATCGGGATTTATTAGCGGTTTTACTTGGTCAAACCCACCCATTTCAGGATGCTGCAATACCCGCTGCATAGCCTCGACATCTTTGACAGCCCCCGGTAGCCGGCTTAATCCAGGTTCGTATTCGCTGACCCCAATCAACAATGCTACCTTCGCCATTTTGACTTCCTATGCTTTCAGAAATTCCTGGGCTTTTTGCATCACAAATTCAAACTCTGCTTGGCTGCTAGCTTTAACGCTGATTTCTCTACCATCGGGGGTTTTCAGAGTCATTTCGATGGGTTTCCCACCCCATCTGTCGCTCAAGAAACCAAATAGAGCTTTGATGTTCTTGGGATTGACCTCAACTGTCAGCATCCCCAGCAAGAACCCTCCTAATGATTTCGATCCGGGAGGAGCTTTTTCAACTGTCACCAAAGTCGCTTGTTCGACCCCATCAGCTTCCCTGACCTGTCGTAGCAAATTTTCTACCTCTGCTTGTAACTCCTCATCATCCAGACCTGGATCGCACAGAGAAATTGTGACCTGAATATTTGATGTACTAGCCATGTGAATTCCTTTGTTCTTTATAGTCCACTATTTTACAGAGGATTTATACAAAATTATTCTAAGGCTGTCATATCAATTCCGGGTGTATCGGAATGATTATTAAACCGCTCTTGACGCAGAGGAGACAGAGAAAGGGAAGAGACAGATGAATAATTCCGATGCCAACGGATTTGATATCCTACCTTTTCCATCTGGCTGATCGCGCCGTCCTAGTCTCTAAATCAAAATAGGTAGTAAACCGTTTGAGATTGCCCGTTGTCATCCGATACAGGTAATCCGCCCCCTCAGCCGCCACTAGGTAGTAAACCGTTTGAGATTGCCCGTTGTCATCCGATACAGGTAATCCGCCCCCTCAGCCGCGACCCGGACATTCACGCGATCGCTCTGCACCTTCAACACTGCCATCTCAGCACAAGATAGGTTGTTTGTCAACTCTTCTGCTAAAGGGGGAGCAAAAGAGGGTTTCACCTATCGCACTACTCGATCGATTCATGAAAAAAATTAGTCTTCAGATTTTATATTACTCCCAGTAATTTTCCCAATCATCCTTAAAAGCTTGCTGCAATCTCTGCATATACGCATCAGTCTTAATCTTCACCATCCACAGATTATTAGCATTGCTGCCTCCCTTGCACACAACACCTTCATCCACACCGTATTTCCCCTTGCGAAGCTCGTCCATAAACTTGCCCGTCAGTTTGCCGCGATAAATCACTCGCGCAATATTTAATTTACCAAAATCCTGAATAAACCGATCGGGAACAACCATACCGCCCTCAGTTTCCACATCAAAAAGCACCAGTTGTTTGCGATCGTCCTTTTGGTGCATTCCCGCAAACGAGTTAGCACCAAAAAACTCTGTAAACACAGTAATTTCAGCGCATTGATACTGTTCGTTCTCTCGAAATATAGACTCTAAGGGACTAGCAAAATCTCTTTTAAATATTTCAGGTGCTTCTTCTAAACCTGGATGTGCAGCATTAAATTCTGCAATTCCCATCTCATCCAAATCAAATCTACTGCGGCGCGTACCAAAAGCATACCAACCAATTTCAACTTCCCAAACCCAATGCAAATTAGTGCCATCGTACTTCTCAAAAGCTATACATTGTTCATGAGGGCAATTTTTACTATCGGGAATTTTGGGATAGGCAAGTTGAACTCGTGTCATATCAATCACCAATAATAAAACTCGTTTGTAGTGAGGATTTTAGTCGCTATTAAGCTGTGTATTTAAATTGCACGGTAAAATAATTTTTGACTCGGGTGATGTGGGCAGGAAAACCCGTCCTCAACATACAATTTAAATGCACAACAGCTTACCTAAAAATATTAAGATTTGACGAAAATCCTCACTACAAACTTTATGTGGTGTTTAACAGTTTCCCCCGTTCCCCTTCACTTCTAAAAATCTTGCAATTGAGCAGTTTGAACGGCTACTTCTTTAATCTGGGAACCGCGCCGCACTTTCAGTTTCAGAATTTGACCGATTGTGCTGTTGTCCACCAAACTTTGCAACTGTTCGGCCTCAGTCACTCCCTCACCGTCAATTTGAACTATCACATCCCCTTTGCGAAGGCCTGCTTTCTCAGCAGGGGTGTTGGGCACAACTCTCATCACTAACACTCCATTAACTTCCGGGACAATCAAAGGAGCATTGGGGTCAGAATTATTCTCTCTGGCCATTTCAGGAGTCAAAGCAATCATCTGAATCCCCAAAAACGGATGGCTGACTTGTTCTCCCTTGGCTAACTGGGCGTAGATGGCCTTGGCTTTGTCGATCGGAATCGCAAACCCAATACCCATTGCATCAGCTCGAATCGCCGTGTTGATACCAATCACTTCTCCTCTGCTGTTTAACAGCGGGCCGCCGGAATTGCCGGGATTGATGGCGGCGTCGGTTTGAATGAAATCGAGCCGCTTGTCGGGAATGCCGACGGCTGCACTGGAGCGTTTGAGGGTGCTGATAATGCCCAAGGTGACGGTGTTGTCAAATCCCAGGGGGTTGCCCACGGCGATCGCCCAATCTCCTACTTTCACCGCGTTGGAATCTCCTAGGGTTGCCACGGGCAAGTTAACTTCCTTGGTATTAATTTTGACAACAGCCAAATCTGTTACTTCGTCAGTACCTTGCACTTCTCCTGGAAATGTCCTGCCGTCGTTTAAGGTGACAGTCACTCGATCGGCTTTGTCAACTACGTGAGCGTTGGTTAAAACAATCCCGCTTTTGTCAATGATGAAGCCGGAACCTTGACCGCGTAAGCGTTCTTGTCTGGGGGTCATGCTGCGTAAATCTTCTCCCAAAAATCTGCGGAAGAAGGGGTCTTCCATTAAGGGGTCAAGGTTGCGGCTGACAGTGCGCTCGGTATCAATGCGGACAACTGCCGGCCCAACTCGATCGACAGCCGCCGTCACAAAACTGGCTGTATCCGCCGGGAGTTCCCCGCCCCGCAGCGCTAACAGTTGCGGATTCGGGGGAGTGGCGGCTGCTGCGGATGCAGCATTGATTGTTAAAGCACTCAGGGCGATCGTCATTCCTAAAATTAGGGCGAACCAACGAGCACCGATTCGATGTGCGGGGCGAAAAAACTTAAATAGTCGCATAGCGTCAATTTTTGTTAGTCTGGGTTAGTCTGGTAAACGTGTGCGATCGTGCGGGCTCAATAATCTGCCACTATGAAGATCCTAAATATATTTTGACAGTTACAATACATGAGTCACCAGCCTGCACCAACTCAACATATTCTGAATTCTAACTTTTAAATTTCCTTCGTAACCCCAATGATTCTATCTGATACTTCTACTGACAAATCCTTGCCCTCAAATTCCCACCACCATCACGACGATAAATCAGCCCACCCTCACCATCACGATGAAGAATCGATGCGGCGGCTGGTAAATCGCTTGTCTCGGATTGAGGGACACGTCCGTGGCATTAAAACAATGGTGCAAGAAAACCGTCCTTGTCCCGAAGTTCTCGTGCAAGTTGCTGCGGTTCGAGGCGCGCTCGATCGCGTGGCGAGAATCATTCTTGATGAACATTTAACAGAGTGCATTGCCAGAGCCGCTAAAGAAGGCAATATCGATACGGAAATCGAAGAGTTGAAAGCGGCTTTGGATCGGTTTTTGCCTTAGCAGTTGCCAATTTTTACCTCCATATAACAAAACCTGCAAATTAAACAAAACTTGCAAGTTATGATTTCTGGCGCTTTTTTTGAGCATCTTTCTAAAACGCGGGAAAAGCATCACATCTTCTCCCCCTCACCCCCATTGCCACAACACATAATTTATATGCTCCGCAGTTTATGAGATCGAGTTTTGTTAAAAAAGAATTAGTCAAGTTTGTCGGGCTCTCCTGAACTTATGGTTATAAGTTTATCTAATCAGAAAAGCAAGCTAATACGCGATTCCTAAAATTATTAAAATTAGAAAAACCATACCCTTGCCGCATTATCAACTTAATTCGATTGTTGATTCCTTCCATGACTCCACTTGTTGTGCGATGAAGAAAGTAGTTGCAAATACCCTCAAAATGATTCTCAATTGTTGATGCAGCTTCTCTAAAAAATACTTGTGCATGATTTAGCCATTCTTTGATTTTATTCTGCCCTTTTTGGATCGTCAAATTAGTCTCATATATTTCTCTAAATTTTTCTTTCATCTCATACGCAATTCGCAAACATCCGGATTTTCCTAGTGTCACTTCTAATTTATCAATCTGGTCTTGATTCAAATTTACTCGATTACTTAATAATAAATATTTACTTTGCCTATCTGTTATTCCGGCTGCTCTACGTAACTTATTTAAGTCTTTATTAACTACTTTCATAACATGAAAACGATCAATAATAACTTTGGCATTTGGGAATACTTTTTTGATAACTTTAGGGAATCCTCCCCACATATCAACACTGACTTCCTCAACTTGTTTACGAACTTCAATTGGTTGTTCTATAAGGACTTCAATGATTTCTTCACAGCGATGAGAATCAATCATCTCAATTAAATTACCTTCGCCCAGGTCACTCACAACAGTCACAAAATTTCCTTGACATGAGCGCATACTTATCTCGTCGAGACCAATTCGTTTAACCCGTTGCCAATTCGGTTTTCTTTTGAGGGTGTTTACCTGCTCAAATATTCCTTTTATTTCGTCATAACTCAGTCCTTCTTCTCGTCCAATTTGCTCCATGCTCGATTGTTTTACACGCTCATAAATATCTTGTTCATATCGTTGAGTCTGCCGTCTTTTAACGTCCAAAAAATCTAATTTTTCTGTGGGATACCGTTGACAAAAAGGACAGTAAAACTGCCGTCGTGGGATTTTTAGATATACAGGACGACCAAAAACAGACAAATCTCTTACTAAAATTGGTCGATTTTGATGCAGTTTTTCGGTAGGATTGTTACAATGATGACAAACAATTCCTTCTGATGAAATGCTCAGTCCCAAGAAAATTTTTCCCTCAACTTGAGTACAAGTTTCAACCCTGACTCCAGGCAAGGCTAATAGATAGTCTAGATGGAAGCTCATAACAGTAAATGTATTAGTAGGTACATTTTACACCATAAACTCAGGAGAGCCGTTTGTCGTGATGACGCAACTCCCCACAATCTTCAAAAGCTGACGGCAAACAATTAGATAATCGGTGCTTAATCCGACGTGCTATGAACTGTCTAGACTTTCGTCAGCTTGGCTTTTAGCTGGTATCTGACTGTTGCATAAACTGCTTTATAGGAAGCCTCAATGCTGTATTCCTGCTGCAACCACTCTTGAATCTCTCCATAGCTTTTAAAGCCTTCCTGGGGGTCGCTGAGGCGCATTGCCAAACTAGCGCGTGCCAAAGGAGGAATGGCAGGCTTGCGGCCGCCGCTGTGCTTTGTTTCGAGGAGTCCTTCGAGTCCGTCAGAGCGGTACTTTCTCAGCCACCGCTGGACTGTAATTCGATTTACCCCGATCGTCATAGCCAATTCTTTAACTGTCTTAACATGACAAATTTTGAACAGGTAAAGTGCTTGAATTTTTTGAAAGCCGCTTGCCGTTTTTTGTTCACTTAACAGGTTTTTTAGTTCTTCAATTGTCTCTGTGATACTAAGCTTACATACTCCAGCCATATCAATTACCTCAAGATTCGCGTTCTACAATACCTTTGTTGGACAATGGAGCCAAAGCTGCTCCTATCCTAAATGCTGACCTTTTGTTTGCCCTGAAGCCATACAAAAGCGATCGTTCTCATTAAACTTTTTCCTTCCGGGAGGCACTCAGACGCTCAGAAACCGCATTATTTTAACCTGGAGCAAGGTGGCAACGATTTTTTTTGGTAAAAAACCCGGTTTCTGGGTCAGTTTTGTATTTGATGGACAGGCGTCATTGCTAATACTGATAGCCGTTAACCGCTCGACTCTAAGATTAGCGGCAATAGGTGACTCTTAAGGAATACCATTTATTCTTTTATTGTTAAACATCTATCATGGTTTTCCTGGTATCTATTGGTAATTTTTGCGAACGTATGGGCGATTTTTAGTCATTAGGTGCTAGCAAACAGGCGAATGTCTCTACACCAGCGATCGCATTTTTATACAGACATTCCCCTACTCCCAGAAGTGCATTTCTGGCTTTCGCTGTGCGAGAAATCTTGATACATCAACACTCTCATCACCCGGAGTGGGTAGCGCCGAGTGACATTGCAACCTACTTTCACAGCAAGCGGGGAAGTATCCGTGAAACTACTGGCTTTATCGCCAATTGAGTAAAACACGACGAGGGTGGCATTGTCAATTTTTCAGCATTACAGTATAAGTATCGGCTATTTTTGCCTGCCTGCTGTGATCGAAAGCCGAGTTCCTATGTGATCCTACTAGCATTTTTTTGTGATCTTAGTCACACGACTACTCAGTAAGCTCAACTACCCACAAAAAGTTATGGGTAGTTGAGCACTTTCCACCTCAAATCTTGCAGATTGAGGGAAGTCTCACCCTGGGTGTGAATCTTTCAGAATCTAAAATTGCAGAACATCCGGTGTAACCAGCTTGCTGACAGTATTCTTCATTTAAAAGGTGTAGAGAAGCCACAATGAACGTTGACGAACTGCTCAAGCTATATGCAATAGGAGAAAGAAATTTTAGCGGGGTCTACCTGCACGAGGTCTACCTCTACGAAGCAGAATTGATTGGAGCCAATCTGTATGAAGCCGACCTGATTGGAGCCAATCTCAGCAAAGCCAAACTTAACAGAGTCAACTTTGGCAAAGCCAATTTGTGCAAGATTAATTTGAGCAAAGCAGACTTAGGTGGAGCCGACCTCACAGAAGCACTTTTAGTTGAAGCTAACCTGCATCGAGCTGAGTTGATGGGAGCGAATCTCAGTAAAGCAGACTTGAGCGGAGCTTCCCTGATCCAAGCAACTTTAATTGGAGCCAACATATCTAGGGCAACACTCAGCCATGCAGACTTGCACGGAGTAAATCTTTACGGAGTAAACTTGCGTAGGGCGGTACTCACAGAATGCGATTTAATTGGCGCAAACTTGAGCAAAGTAGACCTTAGCGGAGCCGATTTAATGGGGGCAAGTCTAATTAGGGCAGACTTGACTGAAGCGATTTTAAGTGCGTCAGACTTAAGCGGAGCAAACCTGTTGGGAGCAAACCTTACAAAAGTTAACTTGAGCGGAGTATATCTTAAGGGTACAACGATGCCCGACGGCACGATTCACGACTAATTTATTTGTTAATTTTTATGGTTGCCGAGAACAGCGGCTAAAGGGTAATGAGTAACTCATTACCCTAATTTATTGGCAGCGAAATCTTTATTTGACATTCAGGTAAGGCCGAGAACTTCAATGTAGGGTGCTGATGGCGCACAGAACTCCTACATACGGCAAGTCAAAAGATTTGTTGGGTGAACTTGTGTTATGGTGATTTTCAATTGCTTCGAGAAAAGCTATTTTAGATTTAATATTTTGGATTTTGGACGGTTAAAATGAAACTCAGAATCCTCGCTGCTGCAACGCTGCTGAGCTCGATCGCCCCGATCGCTCCTGCACCCGCCGAGAACATCCAACACACGCAACAATTACTAGCCACCCGACAATGCCCCAACTGCGACCTCAGCAGTGCGGGCTTGGTTTTAGCCAACTTAACAGGAGCCAATCTCAAAGGTGCTGACTTGAGGTTGGCTAACCTCAGTCGAGCCAACCTCACGGGGGCTGACCTCAGCGGTGCTAACCTCAGCGGCACTAGCCTGTTTGGCGTCAACCTGACAGGGGCAAACCTCAGCGGAGCTAACCTCAGCGGTGCTGACTTGAGAAGTGCCTATCTCAGCGACGCCAATTTGCAAGGCGCTAATTTAAATAACGCGCAACTGCTCGGAGTTAGAGGAATGCCAACCAATATCGGCACCGCTGAAGACTTCTACCGGTTGGGAGTGCTGGAAGCTCAAGCAGGAAACTACAGAAACGCGATTGATTATTACAATCAAGCCCTGAATCTGAAATCGGATTTAGCAGCCGTTTATTTTGCGCGCAGTATGTCTCGCGCTGACTTGGGAGACTTCGCCGGCGCGACTCAAGACGCCGAGCAAGCAAACAAACTCTTTGCAGATCAAGGAAATCCCCAAGGTCAGGATTTGTCAAAGCAGTTAGCCGAAGCCATTGTTGCACGTCAAAAGCCTACGGAACCCCGCACGGGCGGCGGTGGCAACTTTATGAGTCTTCTGGGCTCGATCGGTTCTGTGCTGGTGAAGCTAATCTTGCCTTAAATAGTTGTGAACGACCTCGGCCTCCTCCAACGACTTTTCATGCTGCGCCAACCCAAGGGATGCAGACCGTTTCATACACCCATCTGGCTTTACTAAACCTCTAAAGTATCTAAGGCAGATATACTTAGCCTAGTCTCAATATATGTGTCTAGGCTAGTTTCACTATTTAAGGACAGAATATGAATAGATTTGAAAATATATCAGTAAGGGGTTTTCGGCGTCTTCAAAATATTGAGCTTGAGATGAGAAATCTCATCGTCATGATTGGTGCAAACGGAGCAGGAAAAACTTCTTTTTTAGATATTATTTCAATAATAGCAGCTTCAGCAAGTGGAAATTTACAGAATTTATTGCAACTTAAAGGCGGGTTGAATGAAATTTTGACAAGAGGTAAAGTACAAGAACTTGAAATTGAAATTTCAATGCAAGTGCCAAAGGAACAACCTTTGAAGTACAGCTTAACATTGTCACCTAAAGGTTTATCTTATGAAGTTAGAGACGAATCTTTAACACAGCAGAGAAATCCCCACAGAGCTGAACCATTCAAGTATATTGAATCACAAGGTTTGGATATTAAATATTCTCAAGAAGAAAGCAGAGGATTTGTGAGACCGAGTTGGGATCACAATCCTCTTGAAACATCCCTTTCTCAAGTTCCTAAAATGTATCGCGAACCAGAGAACCTGAGAAAGAGCCTTGCTTCTTGCACATATTATGGAGCACTCGATGTTTCAGAGAAAAGTCCAATTCGTCTACCTCAAGCAATGCGCCCTGCAAAGTTGCCTGGAGCAAGCGGTGAAAACCTGGTTTCCTGTCTTTATGACCTTCGGGAAACCGATCGAGACAGTTTTGAAATGGTTGAAAATATCATTTCTGCTGCCTTTCCAGATTTCGAGCGGTTAAACTTTCCTCCGGTTGCCGCAGGAACTATGTCTATGACTTGGACAGATAGAAATTTTCCTCAGCCTTTCTATGTCCATGAGCTATCAGAAGGAACGCTGCGCTTTCTCTGGTTGGTTGCGCTCCTGCAAAGTCAAACTTTAACAACCGTCACGTTGCTAGATGAACCAGAAGTTAGCCTACACCCGGAACTCTTAAGACACTTAGTTTATCTAATGAGAGAAGCTTCAAAACACACTCAACTGATAGTTGCCACACACTCAGATAGACTCATCCGATTTCTCGATCCAAGCGAGGTTTTGGTCTGCGATTTGGAAGAAGGGGAGGCAAAAATGAGGTGGGGTGACACTTTTAACCTTGATAAATGGTTAGAAGATTACAGTCTTGACCAGGTTTGGGAAATGAATGTGATGGGTGGCCGTCCATGAGAATTGCTATTTTGGTTGAAGGTGCTACTGAAATGGCATTTAGAAAGAAGCTTCATGAGTTTCTGCAAAGTCGTTTAGAGCAAAAAATGCCCAGACTAGACTTTAAACCACAACATGGTGGAATTCCCAAGGAAGGGAAACTCAAGAAAATAGTTGAAACTCTCCTCGATAATGATGGCTATGATGCTGTAATTGCACTTACAGACGTTTATACCGGAAAGCCGGACTTTAAAGATGCCAATGATGCTAAAGAGAAAATGAGGACATGGGTAGGTAAAAACCCAAAATTCTCTCCTCACACAGCATCACATGATTTTGAAGCATGGCTTCTTCCCTACTGGACAACTATCCAGAAGCTAGCGAAACACAACCTTTCTGCTCCTAGCGGTTCGCCTGAAACAGTGAATCATCAAAAGCCACCTTACTATTGAATTAAGGAAATTTTTAGCTCTGGAAAACGCGGAAAAGACTATAACAAAGTGATTGATGGAATGGCTATTTTGAAAAACAACGATCTGATGATTGCGATTAAAGCTTGTCCAGAGCTAAAAGCTTTTGTGAATCGAATTATCTCTCTCTGCGATAAAGAAAAAATAATTTCTTGACTTAAAACGGGATCGCTGTTAATTACCCGAATTATCATCAAAGAAGTCGGGTATGTGGGTGTGTTGTTTTTTTAGGTTGTTCTACCTAATTCAGCGGAATCTCAATCCAGAACTCTGTACCATGACCCGGTACAGAAACACACTTTAGTACGCCTTGGTGTTTCTCAACTACAATTTGGTAACTGATAGACAGTCCTAAACCCGTGCCCCGACCTACAGGTTTAGTAGTAAAAAACGGATTAAATATGTGAGAGATTAACTCTTTGGGGATGCCGTGACCATTGTCTGCAATGCAAATTCCTACCGTTTTTTCATCGATTAATTCAGTGCGAATCCGAATGCAAGGAGATGGGAAATCAGGAATCAAACACTCGGTGGTGGCATTTATATCTCCTGACTCGATAGGCCGTATTTGGGAGCTTAAATGTGTCGCCGCTGCACTTGCCGCTTTAAAGGGAAGATTCATAACTCGCTCTTTTTTTCCCATTTCTAGGGCGTCAAGGGCATTACCGATCAGATTCATAAATACTTGATTGAGCGAGCTGGCATAGCATTCTACTAAGGGCAAACTGGCGTATTCTTTAATAATTTCTACGGTGTTGTGATCGGAATTGGCTTTGATCCGGTGCTGCAAAATCAACAGGGTACTGTCGATGCCCTCGTGAATGTCAACGGCTTTTTTCTCGGCTTGATCGGTCCTGGAAAAATTACGCAAAGATACAACTAACTGGCGGATGCGTTCAACTCCGACTGTCATGGAACCCAAAATTTTTGGCAAATCTTCGGCAAGAAATTCGATGTCGATTGCTTCGGAGCACTCGCTAATTTCTGGGTTGGGATTGGGGTAGTGCTGGCGGTAGAGTTCCACCAAGCAGAGTAAATCTTTGGTGTATTCGCTGGCGTGGGACAGATTGCCGTAGATAAAGTTAACGGGGTTATTTATTTCGTGGGCGACTCCGGCGAGGAGTTGTCCGAGACTGGACATTTTTTCGGTTTGAATCAGTTGGGCTTGGGTATTGTGCAATTCTGTGAGGGTTTTAGCTAGCTGTTCGGCTTTTAATCGATCGGCAGTTGCTGCATTGAGACTTTCTTGATAAAGTTCTGCTTGGTGAATGGCGATCGCAGCTTGAGCCGCTAAATGTTGCACCAATTCCTGTTCTGCTGTTTGCCAAACTCTCGGCCCCGAACACTCATGGGCAATCAGTAACCCCCACAATTGGGAATCTTTGCCTCTCATCGGCACAATTAAACTTCCTCTTACCTGCAACTCTTCCAAAAATTCGCGGTGACAGGGTGTTAAATCCTCAGTATAAATATCATTAATTGCTCGCACCCCTCCGGCTCGATAAAAGCAGTCTGAGAATTCGGGAAAGCATTGTTGTGGAGATGTGATACCTAAAATAGACCGCCACTCGCCGCAAACAGCTTCGACAACTACCTCGCCCTGTCTGTCTGCTGCAAATTGGTAGATTACCGTGCGATCGGTATCCAACAAAACTCTGACTTCTCGCACAATAGTTTGCAGTATGATTTTTAAATCTAAGGTGCTGCGAATCTGGTCTCTAACTCGCGTCAATACTTTGGCAAAGTCCAAAGATTGTTGCAATTGGGCGGTGCGTTCTTGAACTTGGCGCTCCAAGTTGGCATTCAGGGTTTGCACTTCTTTATAAAGAATGTACTGCCCAATTGCCGAACAAAATTGGCGGCCTATAGCTAAAGCTTGCTCAATTTCCTCGTAATTCCACTCGGGCGACTGACCTTTTTTTATTTCTCGCCAGAGTTCAAAGGATTGTCTAGGAAGGGTTTGTTCAGCGCTGGTGTCAAAGCGCCCCGCCCACATCTTTTCGGTATCAATTGCATTGCGAAAAATGGTCAAACAGCCGACTACTTGTTGTTGGTAGTGGAGGGGAATTACCAGCAAACCCCGAATTTGAGTAGATTGGAAAGCGGGAACTAATACTCTAAATAGAGCTTCTTTGTATAAGTCGGTAATTATCAAAACAGGGAATTGAGAATTAGTAAAACTGGCAATTTTGGGAAGTTGGTCCGTATTTTTGAATCCTTTGGTTAGCCATTCCTGCCAGAGGGGATGAGCTTCGAGCGCCTTAACTTTTTCCCAGTTGGGAAGTGTCGGTTGTTCTCCTGTGGTGAACACTTCAAAGGTAGCATCACTGTGGGCTGGGGCAATGGGAAATCCTCCCTCAATGTTGGGAGCAGATAACTTTTCACCGTTGATTTTCGGCGGGTTGAGATAGAGTCGGCCACCGCTGCCACCCAAAGCGGTGACGGTAGCTTCTAAACCCTGTTGCAGTTGAATGTTGACGTGACCGTACAACAGGGCTGCTATGCGGCTCACGGTAGCTTCGCGGGCGGCTTGAGAGCGGGTTTGCTGGAGGAGGAGCGCGTGGGCTATAGCGCTAGACAATTGATCTGATACGAGCTGAACTACTTCTAAATCTGCTGGTGAAATATTGAGGGGCGCGGAGTGGTGGGACACTAAAAGTCCCCACAGTTCGATGTGAATTTTTTGATTATTTCCTGGCTCGTATCTAGTCAGACACGTGGGCGCCTCACAGATATCTGTTTTGCTGTTTGGCGACGCGATCCTGCGGTGCAAAATCGGCACGACTAAGGAAGATTGCACTCCCATTGCTATCAGGTAAGCGGTGTGGCAAGGATCGAGCGATCTGTAGTGCATCTCTTCCTTTACTAAAGGTTGACCGGTGCCTGCAGCATCGAGGGGGCTCAGGACGATCGTCCCTGAGTTAACATCTATTATTGTCCGCTGGCGCATAGTGACATACATCTCTCTGGCGCTCGCGGGAATGTCGTCTGCGGGAAAGTGCAGTCCTTTCAAGGAAGGGAGATGGTTGTTATTAATTGATTCCGCAACAACTTCTCCACTCCCGTCGGCACTAAACCTGTAAATCATAATGCGATCTGTTTTCAAAAAAGCCCGCACTTCTGCTACTGTACTGGTTAAAATATCTTCTAATTCTAGAGATTGACGAATGCGTTCTGTTATCCGCCGTATCAAAACTTCTCTGTCTAGTTTATAATGTAATTCTTCCGTATTTTCTGTGAGTTGCATAAATCTCCTTTTGTACTTATACAATGATAATAAGAAGTTTTGATGTGCTGTTGGAGCGTTCAAACTCAAATAACTCACCCTGAGTTTTTGACTCAACCGATCTGTACAATTAATCGGTGGCGCATTGGTGAGAGACGACGGTGTATCGCCTCGGGTGGGCTGGGGCAAGTAAAATCTGCGATCGCGCCGGTTTAATCATTGCCTTCAACAGGCAGAGCAACTTAAGCAAATAATAATTATTATTTTAATGCTCTTATAAATTTCTCGCAATCTTCAACTCTCACTATGAGAATTCTTAATTGTTAGGATAACTTGACATTTGTTGTATAACTTCATATAATGATAATTAACGAAAGAATTTGAGTTTCTATCAGCGCGCAAAGCGTTGACCAATTTCTTGGCGCACGCTCATCAGAATTTTACCCAAATGATTTTCACCGGTTCGGTCCCAGCCACACCCCCAGTAGTAATCCGTTGGCGAATCCTCGACAATCACTCGATCCCCTGTGGCGAGGAGAATCGCTTGAATGTCTGTATGAGTCAGAAACTTAGTTAAAACTGCTTCGCGCATAATGGGAATTTTCACAGCTTCCCAATCATCGCGAATCCGGTGGTTGGGATCTCGACCTAGTTTAGCGGCTTCTTGAGGAGTTGCTACGGCTTGAATCGCCGCCACTAATCTTTTATCCGTGCTGACAAATTTTTGGGCTTGATAGTAATGTTCCACAGTCAACCAATATTGACCGTGCAGAGAAATGTCGTGTAGTGAAAAATTAGAAAAGCAGCCGTAAGGCTCCTCTACTTTATAAAAGTAAATTATCATTAGATTTGAGATTTTATATTTTACAGGATGTAGGTAGAATGTAATTATTTAAGCTGCCCCTGAAGCGCCTTACCGCGCTCTTAGTAACGTGTCAAACCACTTGTTGCCTCCAGGAGTATTTGAGATTGATTGTATAAGTAGCGCGGGGCTTGTATTAAAAACTCCTCGCATAGACTTTATTTAAAATAGCAGGTACGCTTTTAAACCCAGTTTATTGGAAAAAAGCGGGTTGGGCAAGTAAAAATCTAGGAATCAACTGGCTTTCTGAGGAATAAGCTGTTGTGCATTTAAGTTTTGTGTTGAGGGCGGGCTTTCCGGCCCACTCCACAAGAGTGAAATTTTATTGAGCCATGCAATTTAAAGGCGGATTAGCTTAGTGCGTAATTCCTATTTTTAAATTAAGGATTAAGAATTTGAAATCAAGAATAAGCAATGGGGATTTAAGAGTATTTATTATTCCCTCTTCCTTCATTATTATAAAACGGCCTCAGAAGAATGAAAAGCGCGGTTAGCGATATCGGCATAACGCAGTTCGCTACACAAAATTTTGCTGATCAACTGAGTAGTCCTCGGAAATAGGAGGCCCGCTTGATAAACAGATCCTGTAAACTGATAGAAGGCTCGGGCCAAGCGACTAGCCCAAACCATATCAGTGTTGCATTCTTGGGCGATCGATTGAGTGTATGGCTCCTTAGCGTCGTCGGCACCTCCAAGAGCTCGATCGATCCCCTCAGCAGCCTTAAATCCGCTAACAATGGCAGGAAGAATTCCTTCACCGGACAACTGGTAATGGGTGATTGGTCATGGGGCAGGAGGAATTGGTAAGTTAATGAGTGTTAAATCTTGAGTTTTTAACTCACAACTGACAAATCATTAAGCGTCTGCTGGTTGTTCGCGGCCGGATCTCGGCAATCTCAAAACTATTCCTATTCCCCCTGCCAAATTTCCGATTCCCTAAACAGTCGTGATATCTTTCTCTTTCGCTGCCAGAACTTCTTCTATTTTGCCAATGTACTTGTCCGTCAGCTTTTGAATTTTATCTTGCAAGTCCCGGGATTCATCTTTAGAGATATCGCTGCTTTTTTCCTGCTTGCGAATCGAGTCAACGGCATCGCGGCGGATATTGCGAATTGCAACTTTACCTTCTTCAGCAAACTTCCCGGCCATTTTGACAAATTCTTGGCGTCTGTCGCTCGTCAGTGGCGGAATGTTCAAGCGAATAACTGAACCGTCGTTGTTGGGAACGAGTCCTACATCGGACAGGGAAATTGCTTTTTCGATCGAGTTGAGCGCTGTGCGATCGAACGGTTGAATGGTGATCGTAGTCGCATCCGGGGTGCCGATGTTGGCAAGGGATTTGATCGGAGTTGGAGAGCCGTAGTAGTCTACCATGACTCGATCGAGGAGAGAGGCGTTGGCCCGTCCCGTCCGAATAGTATTAAAAGACCGTTGAGTAGCCTCAACTGCCTTTTGCATATGATCTTCTGCGTCAGCTAACTTCACAAAAACCTCCGACAAGAGTTCCAATAGATTCTCCCATTACAGCTCGGTAGATGTTGCCCGACACCGAGAGGTCAAATACCATAATAGGAATATTATTTTCTTTGCAAAGGGCGATCGCCGTACTGTCCATCACCCGCAAATCTTGATTCAAGACGTGGGCATAGGTGAGGGTTTGATACCTGCGCGCGTTGGGGTTGAGGTGGGGGTCGGAATCGTACACCCCATCTACCTTAGTAGCTTTAAAAATCACCTCTGCATCAATTTCAGCCGCCCGCAAAGCGGCTGTAGTATCAGTAGTAAAAAAAGGGTTGCCAGAACCGGCACCGAAAATCACTACTCGTTTTTTTTCGAGGTGGCGAATTGCCCGCCGCCGGATGTAGGGTTCAGCTACTTCTTGCATGGCGATCGCCGATTGCACCCTCGTTGGCACTCCTGCTTGTTCCAGGGCATCCTGCAAAGTGATAGCATTCATCACCGTCGCAATCATGCCCACATAATCAGCCGTTGCCCGATCCATCCCTGCCGAAGCAGCTTTCACCCCGCGAAAAATGTTGCCGCCACCGACAACAATCGCGATTTGAATGCCTTGCGACACGACTTTGGCAACTTCCTGGGCGATCGACTGAACGACTACCGGATCGATGCCGTAGCCCAAGCTACCCATAAGCGCTTCACCGCTGAGCTTCAGCAAAACTCGCTGATAAACCATCCCCATGCCGCCACTATTTTTTTACTCTTTTTGCCTCCACCATAAGATAGCAGTACGGGTGCATTTTGAACATCAATTACCCAGAACAGACCCAAAAGTCTGTTCCAGAACAGTTGAGTGAGAACGGTTGACTAAATTTAATCCTTGGGGACGAAATTAAGAGCAGCAGAATTCATGCAGTAACGCTGACCGGTAGGTTTCGGCCCGTCGTTAAATACGTGACCGAGATGAGCGTCGCAAACAGCGCACAGTACCTCTGTTCGGCGCATGAACAAAGTGTTATCGGACTCACACTTGACATTTTCTTCGCTAACGGGAGCGTAGAAACTCGGCCAACCGGTACCGGAATCGTACTTTGTTTCTGATTTAAATAGCTCAGTGCCGCAGCAAATACACTTATAAGTTCCGGATTTTTTGTTGTCGTGATATTCCCCGCTAAAAGCTCTTTCTGTTCCTTTTTTGCGGGTGACTTTAAACTGTTCGGGCGTGAGTTGTTGTTGCCATTCAGCGTCTGTTTTTTTAACTTTTTCAGTCATGATTAGAGGTTGGGTTAAGATGTATTTAGCTGGTGAGTGTTGACGGTTAACTGTTGAGTGTTGACGGTTAACGGTATATTCCTAGTTAACTCAGGCTTCCATTAATATTAACCTAATTGGCTCGAAATGAACATACCAGGGAAAATGATTGTCCTTAATAGCCCTCCAGTTTTCCTTGAAAAATTCGGCTTGCAAGTGATAATCTTGGGAATCATTGGGAGGCGAGTGCAATTTGAGATATAATGTCACCCGGTGCGGAGTTTCCACAGTCGAGGCGATCCAACAAGCAAAAGTATTTTCACGATCGCACCCGCTAACAAAAATCAGTTGATGAGCCCGAATTCCCACAGAAACTAGAGATTTGGGAATTGGTTCAACTACACTCAGAGTACAGCCCCAGTCGATCGCCTCCACGAGAGTTACGGAGATCGGTTTAGCTGCTGAGAAATTCTTGCAGCCCGTCAACTGGGCGACAGTGAAGTTGGGGGGGCGATCGAAAATGTTTTCTTTGGTATCAAAGGCGATCGGCTTTCCCTGGGCCAATACCAACAGATTTTTGCACAGCCGGTAAACTTCGTCTAAATTGTGGCTGACAAACAAAGTAATTCCCCGATAATTAGCCAGAGTCTGCATTAACTCCCCTTCCAGTTGACTGCGTAAGTGAGTATCCAAAGCAGAAAACGGTTCGTCTAACAGCAGCAAATCGGGAGAAGGGGCGATCGCCCTCGCCAAAGCCACCCGCTGCTGTTGGCCCCCCGAAAGTTCGTGCGGGTAGCGGTTTTCCAGTCCCGACATTTGCACCGAAATTAGTTGTTCTTTTACCCGAAGTTCTTGCTCGCTTTCTGATAAATGCTGCAAGCCAAACGCAATATTTTCAGCCACAGTCAAGTGAGGAAATAAAGCGTAATTTTGAAACAAAAAACCGATGCGGCGGTCTTTAGAAGGTACATTAATGCCCTGTGCTGAGTCAAATAAAACCCGGCCGTTGACTGCAATTTTACCGCTGCTGGGAGTTTCCAAACCAGCGATGCAGCGCAGAGTCATGCTTTTGCCGGAACCTGATGCGCCCAAAATTCCCAGCACTTCCGGGCTGATATCGAAGCCAACATCCAAGGCAAAGCCGGAGAGAGGTTTAAAAATGTTTAAACAAAGTCCGCTTTCAGGTTGTTTTGTTGTGGACTTTGTGGTAGAAGAAGAGGCAGCTTTGGGAAAATTAGATTCCAGTTTTTGGCTCGAATTTGGTTTGGGCGATATCCTTTGTAAATCAGTCCAAAAATTAACAGCAGTTAGCACGCTCAAAGAAAGACTAAGAATAATCAAAACCCAAATAGCAGCTTGCCTCATATCCCCTGCTTCCACAGCAAAATAAATTGCCATCGGGATAGTTTGAGTTTGTCCGGGAATGTTCCCCGCTAACATCAGCGTCGCGCCGAATTCACCCAAAGCGCGAGCAAATGCGAGAATAGTTCCTGCTAAAATTCCCGGCCATGCTAGCGGCAACATAATGCGCCAAAAGACTTGCCACTCCGAGGCTCCCAAAGTGCGGGCTGCATTGAGAAGATTCGCATCAATTTGCTCAAAAGCTCCCAAAGCAGTTTTGTACATGAGGGGAAATGATACAACTGTGGCAGTAATGGCGGCAGCTTGCCAAGTGAAAATTATAGTTAAGTCGAATTGTAGCAAAAATTGCCCGATCGCCCCATTTCTCCCAAACAGCAGCAGCAGCAAAAATCCCACTACAGTCGGCGGCAAAACTAAGGGAGAAATTAAAATGCCTTCAATCAAAGCTTTACCTCTGATGCGAGTTGAAAGCATCCACCGGGCGGCCGCTATTCCCAGAAAAAAGGTGATAAATGTCGCAATAGCGGAGGATTTTAGAGATATCCAGAGCGGAGAAATATCAAATTCCATCTATAAATACATCTGCGTTAATCAGCGCTTATCTGCTTTCATCAGCGGTAAAAAATCCATAATTAGTTAGTTATCTAACTATGCCAAACCCGTATTTCTGAAATACTATTTTAGCGCGATCGCCCGCCAAAAAGTCAACAAACGCTTTCGCAGCAGCCGGATTGCGACTGTTTCTGATAACTGCCAGCGGATAAACAATGGGCGAGTGCAAATTTTCGGCAGCCGTTAGCAGCACAGTTACTTTGTCGGAGGCTTTGGCGTCAGTCGCATAAACTATGCCAGCATCCGCATTGCCGCTTTCGACAAATGTCAGAACTTGGCGGACGTTATTTGCTAGCACTAATTTTGGCTGGAGTTGCTGCCACAATCCAAGCTTAGTTAACATTTCCTGAGCGTATTGGCCCACAGGTACGCTTTTCGGTTCGCCGATCGCAATTTTCTTGATTCTGGCATCTGTCAACTGTTTGAAATCGCTCAAAGCAACACCGTTTTTGGGAGCAATCAAAACTAGGCGATTTGTCAGCAAATTGCGGCGCGTGTCGTTAATTAGCAGGTTAGATTGCTGCAATTCGTTCATTTGTTGTGTAGCGGCGCTTAAAAATACATCTACCGGTGCTCCTTGCTGGATTTGCTGTTTTAGAGCGCCGGAAGCACCGAAATTATAAGTGATAGTAATATTGGGATTGCTGCTTTGATAAACAGTCTTGATTTCCCCTAAAGCTTGCGACAGACTGATAGCAGCAGATACAGTTAAAGAGGTTCGCTGCTGCGCTGTTGTTGGGGAAACGCTTTGAAACAAGTTCCAACTAATCAGCAGTGTCAGCGCTACAGCGGCTGCGACGATCGAGTTGAAAATACGTTTTCTTTCCACAGGGCTATCTTCTAATTTGCCATAGGACAATCTACACTATTTGTAGTAGTAAGGTGCGCCGCGCACACCTTACAAGTAGAGTCTGTTTGTCCAGGATTATCATCTTCTAATGACTGATGACTGCTGACTAATGACTACGATCGCCATTTGACGGAACAGCCTATCGCCTCTGTAGTTGAAGGCTCAACGGGTTGACTGTTGAGCAATTGGTCGATCGCACTCCGCAGATAAGAAACCTGCACCGTCGCCGGATCGTCAGCGTTGTCGTCAATTAAACCTTTATAGCGCAGTTTGCCGTCTTGGTCTAACAAAAAAACCTCCGGCGTTTTAGAAGCCCCAAAACTTTCAGCCACATCTTGAGCAACATCCCGGATGTACGGGAAGTTGAGTTGATTGTTGGCGGCAAAAATTTTCATGTTCTCAAAACTGTCGTCGGGATACTGGTTTGCATCATTAGCATTAATCCCGATTAAAGTAACCTCTCGATCTTGAAAATCTGCTTGAAGTTCTTTCATACGATTGAGATACAACTGCACGTAAGGGCAATGATTGCACATAAATATCACCGCTATCGCCCGAAACTTTTCTAAATATCGAGCTAAATGGTGAACTTCTTCGTCCACTCCCGGCAGTTCAAAATCGGGAGCGTAGCCGTTAATGGGAGTACCGGTTGTATCGATTAGTAAACTCATGTTTTCAGGAGGTGAAGAGCAGTATTTGCCAGCATGAAAAATGAAACTGTCAGCACGAATAAAATTGGCTGTTGTTTGGCTTTAGCTTAATTCTAGCCTTGCCAACAGCCTATTGTGATTCGTACTTCGCGATTTATCCCTCGTCTGGCTTTAGCCAACCTTGAGCCAGAGCTTGGTATCCAATAAGTTTGTATGCTAATTTGGCGGCGGTAAATTCTGAGACTACAGAATCTACAATAGGTGCTAATTCCATAATGTCACACCCGATTACTTCGTAGGACTCGAAGATGCGGCGCAAAAATGCGGTGAGGGAATACCAATTTAACCCGCCCGGTTCCGGTGTTCCCACCCCTGGAATTAAAGTCGGATCGATGCCGTCTAAGTCGATCGTCAAAAATACTCGCTTAGTTGTTATGCTGGCAATTGCCCGATCGGCCCAATCCGGTTGAGTAGCGATTTCCCTAGCTCGAATCACGTTTAGCTGTTTTGCTTTAATCAAGTCTGCTTCTTCTTTGCAGATAGCGCGAATCCCGATTTGCAGTGTCGGTAAGCCCATATCCACAATACGCCGCATCACGCAGGCGTGGTTGTGGATCGAGCCTTCGTATTCGTGCCGCAAGTCGCCGTGGGCGTCGATTTGCACGACTGTGAAAGGTTCATCCGGGTATGCTTGGCGATAACCTTCGACAACGCCGGCAGTGATGCTGTGTTCCCCTCCGAGGGAGATGACAAATTTATTTTCGGTAACTAGCTGATGCACTGCGGCTTGGGTGACTCGCAGCATTTCTGAGGATGAAACTGGTTGCCTGTTGCGGGTATCGGCGATCGGCTCTTGTGTATAAATTCCGACATCGTAGCAAACTTCGGAGTCCAATTCTTCGTCGTAGCACTCGAGTTGATGAGAAGCTTCTAGAAGTTTAGCGGGCCCGTTTTCGCACCCCCGGCGGTAAGTGGTGGTAGCTTCGTAGGGAATTGGTAAGATAACTACTTTGGCGGTGTCGTAGTCTGGTACGATTTCTGACCCCAGAAACGGTACGACAGCAGTGGAAACGATCGTTGGCATAAGGGAAATTTTAATACAGCAAAGAAGTCAGCAGGTTTAATCGTGACATAATATCGGCTCTAACTGCAAACGAAGAAGGAAGAGGAATTAACCGCAGAGGGCGCAGAGGGCGCAGAGGGCGCAGAGGGAAGGAGGGTTTGGGATTTCTGTCCTAGCGGTTGCCTCGAATTGCGATACGGTTTGTAGTATTGACTTGAGTTCTTTGCAGCCTTGCATTCATCTAAAATCTAAAATCTAAAATCGCATGACATCTTCTACTCCCGCTTTGTCAACAGTTGTTGCGCCTCAAACTTGGCTGTGGAAAGGCTTTCCGATTTGCTACCAGGCTGCGGGTTCCCAGGGGCCTGCGGTGGTGTTTGTCCACGGTTTTGGTGCGTCTTGGGGCCACTGGCGCAAGAATTTGCCGGCGCTGGCGGCTGATTGTCGCTGTTATGCGATCGACCTCATCGGTTTTGGCGCTTCTGCTAAACCCGCGCCCAAACTTGAGATTGACTATACTTTTGAAACTTGGGGACAGCTAATTGCTGATTTTTGTCGGGAAGTTGCGGGCGGGCCGGCTTTTTTGGTGGGAAATTCGATCGGCTGCGTGGCAATTATGCAAGCGGCTGTTGATTTTCCCGACATTGCTTCTGGCGTAATTTTACTCAATTGTTCCCTGCGGTTGCTGCACGATCGCAAACGCGCCGAATTGCCTTGGTATCGCAGTTTTGGAGCGCCAATTGCACAAAAAGTTTTAAATGTCAAGTGGATAAGTCAACTATTTTTTAAACAATTAGCAACGCCAAAAACAGTAAAAAAAGTGCTTTTGCAAGCTTATCGCCGTCCTGAAGCTGTCAGCGACGAACTGGTAAATATGCTGCTGGAACCTGCCAAAGACAGCGGCGCAGTCGAAGTATTTGTAGCATTTATCAGTTATTCTCAAGGCCCGCTACCGGAGGATTTGTTGCCGCGTTTGAGCTGTCCGGCTTTGATTTTGTGGGGGACAGATGACCCTTGGGAGCCGATCGCATTGGGGCGAGAATTGGCAAAGTTTCCGGCTGTTGAAAAGTTTATTCCTTTGGAGGGAGTGGGACACTGCCCGCAAGATGAAGCGCCGGAATTGGTCAATCCTATTTTACTCGATTGGATTAAAGAGCGATCGGCATTTGCAGAACATTAGTGCTTTTGCTCCTTTCATCTGCGTGAATCAGCGTCAATCCATTGTCATCTGCGGTTAACACATTCTCTTTTTTTAACCGCAGATGATGGCAGATTAACACAGATTAACGCAGATGATTTATATCAATTTCGGTTGCAACATCGGTGATTGTTGACTGTTAACTGGATTTTACTATTCCGATGTTACCGGAATTGATATTACACGAATATGAAACTATCAGGGGTAAAGCCGCCTTGAATTACAGCAATTTGGTCAGATGTACCAGCCAAATTGATGGAGTTACCAACAATATTGTAGTCAGAGAGACTCCCACGTAACTGAATGCGATCGATTCCCTGTTGGAAATCCTGAATCAGTGCAACTCCTGTTCCCTGATAGTAGCTAATTGCCGCATCACCGAGAACAAAAGTATCTCTACCCCGACCCCCAATCAGCACATCCGTATCATTGCTTCCCGGTGTAGCACTCAATGGATTTACTCCAATCAGGGTATCATTGCCGCGCAAACCAGAGAGTGTATCGTTACCATCTCCTCCTACTAAAGAATTGTTTTGGATGTTTCCCGTAAGGACATCTACATTCGGAGTTCCTGTGACATTAACAAAATTCTCTACAGTAAAATTCAGAGTGCCGATACCGGGTAAATTGTTAACCGCCAAACGATTCTGCGACAAATCCACATTAATAGAAGCTGTGCCGCTACCTGTAGAAGCATCAATGGTATTAATCTGTCCTAAAGGAGCAATTATTTGTTCTATGTTTTGCAGGGTATCTGTACCGGCTGCGCCTTTATCTACAATACCTTTAGCCTCAATGGTAATGCCGCTGCCCAGGGAAAGATAGCTAATTGTATCCGTGCCTGCTCCTCCAGTTATGGTATCTGTGCCGCTACTGCCTAGGATAAAGTTATCTAAACTATCTCCGGTAATATTGTCGTTTCCTCCTGTGGTGCTAATACTGTTAGCTGGCGGAGGGGGTGGAGTTGGGTTTTGGGGAGGTAAAGCAGAATTCGTAAGTTGTGCTTCCTGATTTTGAGGAGGAGGATTGCCACCCGGTGCGCCTTGATTTTGGGGAGGAGGATTGCCAGGTGCGCCTTGGTTTTGAGGAGGAATATTGCCGATTTCGCCCTGGTTTTGAGGAGGAAGATTGCCGATTCCGCCCTGGTTTTGAGGAGGAATATTGCCAATTTCGCCCTGGTTTTGAGGAGGTTGGTTGCCCGCTGCGCCTTGATTTTGAGGGGGATTGCCCGCTGCGCCCTGATTTTGCTCTGGAGGATTGCCCGGTGCGCCTTGGTTTTCGGGAGGATTGCCCGCTGCGCCTTGATTTTGGGGAGGTTGGTTGCCCGCTGCGCCTTGATTTTGAGGAGGTTGGTTGCCCGCTGCGCCTTGATTTTGAGGAGGTTGGTTGCCCGCTGCGCCTTGATTTTGGGGAGGTTGGTTGCCCGGTGCGCCTTGGTTTTGAGGAGGATTGCCCGGTGCATTAATTGAATTAGGAAATAGTGCTGGCATGATGTAATTACCTGGATTAATTTTCTAAGTTTGAAGCAGTTGTCATGCTAAAGAAATGAATTATCGATCTGCCTTTGAGTTAGTCTCTACAATCATTAAGCTGGTGGAATATGACATTTATCCCTGTCCTAGGATTACAGTTTTGTAATGTGAAGAAATTAGCGTTGTTCGGAATTTTGAGGTACATTACGATCGCCGGGTGGACGCGGTGGAATGCCCAGAATTTTAATCAACTCTGCTTCGGTGACTCCCAACTTTTTCGCTGCACCGGGAATATCTAAACGAGGACGGGGCGGTGGGCTGGGCGGGCGATTATTTTCACTTGGTGGTTCCGGGGGTTTGGCGGGTAGGCCCAAAGCTTCGATTAACTCCGCTTCGGTGACTCCTAATTGTTTGGCTGCTGCGGCAAAATCTATACGGGGCGGGCGTCTCCGCTCTTGACTGGGTTCTGGTTGGCTCTGGGCTAGTACAGTATTAGAATTAGCTGTAGTTCGATCGGGAAAAGTCAAGCTGCTAAATCCCAGCAGCAAGGCTGTAGCAGGTAACGCGAGTAGTGAAGCAATTTTCATGATAGTTACGATCGCCGACCTAAAAATGTTTATAACTACATCAAATTCCCCAAACATTACCTGCAACAGTGTGGATGGATTACAGTTTTGTAATTTAAGTAATTCCCTGATGGCCGTATAATCGCAACCGGATAGGTAAATCTATGAATGTTCTCTACGTTGAAGATGAAGAAAAAATCGCCAATTTTGTTTGTATGGGCTTGAAAGAACAAGGCTTTGTTGTGGATTATTGCGATAATGGCAATGATGGCTATGGGCGGGCGATGGATAATGAGTACGATGCGATCGTCCTGGATATTGTATTGCCGGGAAAAGATGGATTATCTATTCTCAAACATCTGCGAAAGGCGGGACGCAACGTACCCGTGATTTTATTAACTGCTCGCAATGAACTCGACGATCGCATTGAAGGGTTACATCTCGGTGCTGATGACTATTTAGCTAAACCATTTTTTGTTGAGGAGCTAGTGGCTCGGATTTATGCTGTGGTGCGGCGGGCTTCAGGCGGTGGGCAAAATATTCTGAGCGTTGGCCCAGTTAAGCTCGATCGCATTCTCCGAGAAGTTACTTGCGATCGCCATGCGGTAGAACTTACAAGCCGCGAGTTTAATCTGTTGGAATATCTAATGCGATCGCCCGGTAGGGTACTCACCCGCACGCAAATCCTCGAACATATCTGGGGTTATGATTTTAATCCGAATACGAATGTAGTAGATGTATGTATTCAACGCATTCGCAAGAAAATTGAACCGATTGGCGGTACAGGATGGGTTGAGAGTGTGCGCGGCGTTGGCTATCGGTTTCGCAAACCAGATTCACCATCATGAAACTCCAATCTTTCCGCTTTCGCATTGCTCTATCATCTTCTGTTCTTGCAAGTATTGCTCTGATTGGCTTTGGAGTTGTTTCCTGGTGGTTGATTTACGATGCTAAAGTCAAGCGTCTTGATGCTGGAATAGAAACTCAATTAATCCACGCTACCCGCCCGCGATCGCCCGAATGGGATGCTTATACTGATTCTTTGCCATTACTTTTGGGCATGAATGGAGAAACAACTGTGGCTTTGCTAGTGGCTCAAAGAGATGGTAATTTAATCTACAAATCGAGCCAGTGGCAAGATGGACTTGATGCGAATTCTATCTGGCAATCGTTGCCACTACACCCTGGTAATCCTGACATAATAGATTTTGAATCAGAACCTCCCCCCCGACAAAATCCACTAGATCCACCACCACCAGATCGCCTCAATTTATTTCCACCGCCCGAAAGCAGACCCCCATTCGATCGACCTCCACAGGATCGACCCCCACAGGATCGACCCCCACAGGATCTGCCCCCACACGATCGACCTCGACAGGATAGACCCCCATTTGATAGGCCACCATTCGATTCACTTCATCCTCCTCAAGTGCCCAAAGCTAAGCTAGCAACCCAGCATACTAGGACTGCAATTTGGCGTGTTGGCGCAATTAATTCTCCTTATAATCAAGCAGCCATCGCTGTTAACTTACAAGCGATCGATCGGGAAATGGCATCGATTCGCAATATCTTTCTAATTTCTATTCCCGTAGTGCTTTTACTCGTAGCGGGTGGAGCCTGGGTCATATCGCGGAGTATTCTCTATCCAATTGAGCGACTCACGATGGCAATTCGCAATGTTACCGTGCAGGGGCTAGATCGGCGCGTCCCTGACGGAGCAACCGATATAGAGTTTGTAGAATTAATTTTTGTGTTCAATCAGATGTTAGAACGTCTAGAACGAAGTTTTAAACAAGCTTCTCGTTTTAGTGGAGATGCTGCTCACGAATTAAAGACTCCGCTGGCAATTTTGCAAGGTCAACTAGAACGGGCTTTGCATCAAGTTGAGTCGGGTTCTGAGGTGCAGCAGACGCTGAGTAATTTATTGGATGAAGTGCGCCGTTTGAGTGAAATAACCCGTAAACTTCTCTTACTTTCTCACGCCGATGCCGGACGTATGGGTTTACATTTGGTTGAGGTGAATATGTCGGATTTGCTATCGGAAATTGCCGAAGATATGGAACTGCTGGCACCGCATTTAGATGTACAAATGGCAATTGCTCCTAATTTATATATCAAGGGCGATCGCGATTTGCTGGTGCAGGTTTTGCAAAATCTGGTTGGTAATGCGATTAAATATAATTTACCGAAGGGTTGGCTCAGGTTACAGGCTAAATGTCAGGGAAAAAGAGTAATTGTGAAAATTGTCAATAGTTCTCAGGATATTTCTTTGAGGGAGCGCGATCGCATTTTTGAGCGCTTCCATCGCGGTGACTCCACTCAGATCCAAAAAATAGAGGGATCGGGATTGGGGCTAAGTTTAGCAAGGGAAATTGCACGGGCCCACGGCGGCGATATCAAGCTAGATGCTGCAATACTTGGTCAAACAGGGTTTATACTGAGCTTACCTGTGGGTGATCGCGATTAACCTTATAGCAGTGAAGCAGGACGAGTTCTGTTTGCTAAGACTTTGGCTAATTCTAACTTTAAAGTTAACGGTGCGACTGGGGAAGTTAAGTTTTTGCTCAGTGGCGATCGCCACAGCAATGTAATTCTTTTGCAAGTTGTACCAGACACTCAATCCGATACAGGTTAAGATTTTATGCCAGTCATATCAAGTCCGGTTAAATAGATATGGCTTACCCAAGCAATCTTTGATATTGAACCAAAAATCATATATTAGAGTAGTAAAAATGTTCTATCCAACTGCGATCGCCTCATGTCCCTAAAGGCTCATACCAACTTCCTCGCAGCATTCGAGCCCAATCAAGTCTACGAATCGCTCACAGAGGGTCGCATAACCAGTGATGTTGTTCAGGCGGGTGACTTAGTTTTACCTTCAGGGCGTATTATTGCTTGCGACCCCGGTTGGCTGTGGTGCAAAGACGTTGACCCGTTTAGCAGAACCGTTCCACCAGGGCGCTATCCTGTGTTGCTAAGTGTGGTTGACAGTGGGCGCACTGCCTGTGCGATGGTTGAGTTTTGCTCTGAATCCCCTGTCCGTTGGGAGATGGCTGTGCGTCCAGGTGAGGATTTGGCCGAGTTAAGACGGAATCAGTTTTTTGGCTATGGTGTTGATGCGGGAATGGGGTGTTTTGTCGATGCTCAGGTAGTTGAGCGGCGTTCTGATGAAGAATTGCAGGATCTAGTCGATCGTGCCATTGAACAAAGCTGGCAATTGCATAACTGGCTAGCAGATCAGGATCTGGTAACTCAATTAACCTACCGATCTCAGCAAATTGTGGATCGGAGTGGCTTCAATCTCACCCTAGACCCCGATAATCGGGCCACTTTCAATCTTACCCTAGACCCTGATACTGGGGGCAATGCGATCGCTTTTGGAAGTGGATACGGGGATGGTAGCTATGCCAGTTATTGGGGGTTCACAGCCGATGATGAACTGGCTTGTTTGGTCACTGATTTCCGGGTACTGCTCGATCACATCACGGAAAATATCGAGATTGAAGTTACAAGCTTCCTAGAAAAATCCATAGAGCATCGTGACTTGGAGCGGCTTGAGATGGCTATAAGACTCAGCGTTAATCGCCCAAGTTGGGTTCAGCTTAGTGATGATTTCCTCAACGATCAACCCAGCAACCCAGATTGCATACTGGTTTTGGAAGGACAGGGGCGCCAGCCCTGGAGCGTCAATTTAGAGCCGGGCGGTCGATTTTCCGGCTGTCCTATGATGATGGTTTCAGAATGGATAGAAGAGGATAGGTGGTACAGAGAATATTGGTTCAATGAGCCGTTGCAAGCCAATGCAGTATTGAAGATCGCACTTAATTCTGAGGTTTATCCACTTCAACCTGTGACAACAAATGCGTGATTGTACCCAGAATCAATGACTTCCCCAATTTCTCCCGATCGCCGTTTTTTCAAATATCGAGTTGCCCTGCTCATCAGTATAATCGTGATTATCCCTTTAGGTTACATAGTGAGATTTTCTCGCGGCCCTGCACTGGAATGGTTCAACGACTCTTTTGGGAGCATAGCTTATGAGGTATTTTGGATTTTGCTGGTTGTTCTGATATTGCCGCGATTTTCGCAAATTAGGGCGGCTGTAGCTGTGTGTCTAGCTACCTGCGGAGTAGAGTTTCTCCAACTGTGGACACCTCCGTTTTTACAAGCAATGCGAGCTACTTTACCCGGAAGGCTGATTTTGGGAAATCACTTTAGTTGGTCAGATTTTATCTCTTATTTTGTGGGGAGTTTTTTAGGTTGGTTGTGGGTGCGATGGCTTCATTTCACTTGTTTCCGCTTGTAAGTTGTACTGCATTTAAATTGTATATTTCCCTGACCAGAGCCAAAATCGTCACATCCTCTCTCCATCGGACTCTATCCCCATCTCTCGAACGCCATAGACAATCTAGATGCAAAAGCTTAATGATATGGTTGCGATTATTTTCACTCAATTCTAAGCGATCGGGTTAACTTAGAATTGAGAGTTTTTAGGAGTTGAAGTGGGAGCTATATTTCCGCGATCTCGCCATAGCAACAACGGAATGCTTAACGTTCCTAAAATCATTACAACTACAGTCAGAATCCCAACTAGCACACGATTTGGGCGATAATCACCTCGCTCAATTTGCCAGAATACTCGATTATAACGCCATGCTGCTAAGGCAATCACCGCAATCCCCAAAACGACCAGACTCAGCCCTAAAGTTTCGGAGTTGAAGAAGGGAGGGGAGGAAACTTCTTGCTGAGTCACTGTAGCTTGAAATTGGCGGAGAAATAAACTGAACCGACTGATCGCAAACCCAAAACCAATTAAAGCGAGTGAAGTTCGTAGCCATGCAAGAAACGTGCGTTCATTAGCCTGATGTTCCCGCTGTCGGTCTATTTTAGCACCCTTGTTCATCAACCCTACCTTTATAAAATATCTTAAGCTTTCCCTCGTTGATTATTGTTTCAGTTCAGATTGTGGAGGGAAGTATCGGTATTGCGATCGCGATCCATCATCACCAAAAAAGATAGTATCAGTAAATCGACAAAAAAGCGCTCGCCTCCATCTCATACCAACCGAAAAGAAGAGGACACAGCATTGCTGTGTCCCTACAAATGCCCCAGTTAAAATCCAGTTTAAAAAGACTTAGCCGCACCGCCGGACTGAGCCTTTTTCTCCAACCAATCCTTACCCAATCTAATTGTCACGTCGGACTGCAAAGAACCGGTACTCTCAACCAGCACATCTCCAAAACCCAAAAACTGGCGAATCGCTTGAGCACCTTTAATATCGCCCTGTTGAGCTACTAGAGTAGTTACCTCCAACGGTTCGGGCCAAGCTTTATAAACCTGAACATTCCGATAACCGGCTTGAGTCAAATTATTCACAAAAGCTTCAACAGCCGATGGATCGCCGGTACTATCTTGAATCGCCACCTTCAGAAAAGTCGAATCAGCATTCTCAATTTGCCAAGTATTTTGGCCGAAGTCAAAATGTTCTGCCACCAGAGTTTCGATGGCATATTGGTCTGGCAACCAAAAACTTGACTTGTAGTCCTTAGAATCGCTAAATTTGCCGGGAACCATCAACATCTGCACGCCAGTGCGATCGGTGTGAGTAGCAAAACCAGCTAAAGCTACCAATTCTTCTATACTCAAATTCGTGTCAAGGTGAGACTGAATCACCGATAAAATCTTCGGTAGTCGAGACAGCAAACCTACATTTACTTCCTGTTCCACAAAAGCCCGCATCAACAATTGTTGGCGCTGTACCCGCCCGATGTCGCCCAAATCGTCGTGCCGGTAAAGCAAATATTGCACGATTTGTTCGCCGTTTAGTTTCTGCTTGCCCGCCTTTAAATCTATATATAAATGCTGGCTTTCATCGGTATACTTCATGTCTTTAGGGACATTAATAGTAATGCCACCAAGTGCATCGACCAAACTTTTTATGCCTTGAATATTGACTGTGACATAGCGGTCAATTCCCACGCCGCCCAAGAGTCCGCTGACTGCCTTCGCTGACGAAGCTGGGCCCCCGTAGTAATTAGCTTCGTTTATTTTCACCTCGCCCCTGCCTTCAACATAGGTGCGGGTGTCTCGCGGAATGGAAAGCACGCTTAACTTTTTATTTTGAGGGTCAAACCTAACCAACAGCATGGTATCGGTTAAGCCCTTAAAGGAGTTTTCCCAAACTTCGTATCCGACATTTTTGTTGACACTTCCTTCGATGTCAGAGGTCAGAACTTTAAGTCCTAAAACTAAAATATTAACTGGCCGAGTCAGCTCCGGCATCTTCATGTTGAGCTTTGCCATGTCGCCTTGAGAAAATACTGCTGCTTCTTCAGGGCTCAACTTTTGTTGCTGAAGCGGCGTTGTGGAAAGGGAGACGGCTAGCAATGCTCCGGCTGTGGCTGAGAGCATGGCTACTCCAGCTAAACCAAAACCAAAACCCAGCCAGCGGCCTCGATGGGGCTGGGAAGCTTTTTTGGTGGCAGGTTGAGCAGTTGATTGTTGGATAGGGTCTTGATTAGGAATTTTTTGAGCTGGCACTGGCTTCCTCACACACAACAAAAATAAAAAAGATAATGGCAATATGTAGTATCAAGCTGAAGACGCAATCAATCAATAGGGTAGGGGCTGAAAATAACCCTAAATTATGATAAATGTTTGCCTACTACTTGCTCGGCTACGCGACTAATTCCGGGCAACCATAGCGGTTGACGCTTCCAGAGGCGAACCATGAGTCCCAGAGCAACGATGAAATAGCTGGTTGTTAGCAGGCTACTCATTAATAACATGGGAAGTGTCTGAGATTCCGCAGAAATCGCTCCAGCTTCTAAAAGAATATGTCCTAAGAGCCAACTAAAAGCAAGGGCAATTGCCAAGCGGCTGATGGCTTTGCGTTCGGGGCTGCCCTGACGGCGGTAAAGAGTCCACAGGGCGGGGAAAAAGCCGATGACTGGGATCATTAATACAAACAGACTGGCACGATCGAGTTCAGGATTTTCTAAGGGATGTGTATTTTTCATAATTCGCTACTCAAAATTTGCAGAAGGTCGGATTTTGCACAAAAGTTATTTGTTAGAGGCAAAATTTATATCCTAAACCAAAATTCGGAGATCCGGGCTGGTGCGCGATCGCCAAACTTGTCTGTCAGAGGTAAAATTTTTCTCCCCTCCCAATCTCGCGACCGATCGTTGGCAACTTTTCGACCCGGAGACCCGTATTTTGATAAACTGGATACAGCACAGCAGACAGGAGAACAGACTTAGCCATGACCCAATCCCAAAAATCAATTGTTATTGCTCCATCCATATTATCAGCCGATTTTAGCCGTCTTGGAGAAGAGATTCAGGCGGTCGATCGAGCTGGGGCTGACTGGATTCACGTAGATGTGATGGACGGTCGCTTTGTTCCTAATATTACTATCGGGCCGCTGATTGTTGAGGCAATTCGCCCGGTTACTACCAAGGTGATCGATGTCCACTTGATGATTGTGGAGCCGGAGAAGTACGTCGAGGACTTCGCTAAGGCTGGTGCTGACATTATTTCGGTTCACGCGGAACACAATGCTTCGCCTCACTTGCACCGCACCCTCGGCCAAATTCGGGAATTGGGCAAAATGGCTGGTGTGGTTCTTAATCCTTCGACGCCGCTGGAGTTGATCGAATACGTGCTGGAACTTTGCGATTTGGTGCTGATTATGAGCGTCAATCCGGGCTTTGGCGGTCAAAGTTTTATCCCGGCTGTTTTGCCGAAAATTCGCCAGTTGCGTAAAATGTGCGACGACAAGGGCCTCGATCCTTGGATTGAGGTGGATGGCGGTTTGAAGGGGAACAATACTTGGCAGGTTCTGGAAGCAGGCGCAAATGCGATCGTCGCTGGTTCTGCTGTGTTTAAGGCGAATGATTACGCAGCGGCGATCGAGGGTATCCGCCACAGCAAGCGTCCGACTCCTGAGTTGGCTGCCGTTTAATCAAAAATTCGATCGTGTCCGTCAAGTTACCAATAGACTTCTCCTCTCAAAGCAGATTTTGAACAGGCAACGAGGGCCTGTTCCACGATAATTATGGGAGAAGTCTAATAAAAAAAGTGGTTTGCAGTCAGGACGAATAGTCATTATTAAAAAATGGAAGAGCAAATTCTTCCATTTTTTTGTGGGCGATCAAGCAAAAGTATCGCCCGGATTGTGATACAACTCAAGCTGTTTTACGATCGCACCCGCAACGTCAGGCGCACTGGATTCTCAATCGAGTGAGGAATGCGCCAGCTAAACAGCCATTTTTTAGTAATCGATTGAGGAATGCGCCAGCTAAACAACCATTTTTTGATGATTTTCAGCAACTCCACATCCGCCAAAGTCGAAGCCTCAGCATCCACAACTATGCGGCTGGCGCGCACCTTACTGAAGACAATTTCTAACACCAATTCGCCATTGATACCGGGGGGTACAGTCAGAGTTGCCAAGTGTTGGTTTAAACTATCACGCGCCACTTCATCCAACCCCGCAGCGCTAACGACTTCTACAGGTGATGTGCGGCGCCGGCGGGCTTTTGAGGGTGCGCTCTGGGCGCTGCAGGGGGCTGGTGCGGACACTTTCGGTTTCTCCATGCGGTTAAATTGGATACCGCGCGCTCGTTCTGCATATCCTCCAGGTGGGGGAGCTTGCATAAACATTGCAACAGGTTGGGAAGCTGGACTTTCCTGCACCATAAAAGCCGTGTTGCCAAATACGCCCTCATATTCCACAGCTTCCGGCATTTCTACCGGCACGTTCATCGAGATGGATTCCGTACCCGATTCGACGCGCACATCATCGCTGACAGCCACAAAAGCCGTGTACTGCGACAGAAGCTGATAGGTTAGCGCCGTTTCTGTCACTGTTTCCACCCCCACCTTGGTTTCGTACTGCACCATCTGATTCATCAAATCTTTAATCCGGTGCCGCCCCCAAAGCTGGGCAACTGCCGGATTTCCAGGATCGCTAAAGTCGATTTGGTAGGTTTGGACGTACTGGTGTCCGCCTGCACTAACCCCTTTTATCTGAAGTGTTCCAGCTTGGCGATCGCCCTTTTTTCCAAAGAGAACCAGCGGTTGTTCGGCAAATAAATCCGGCGCAACTGACGGATAAATTACCGGATTTTCGCCCTCTCCCTGCCAAGTAATTTCCAGATTTACCAACACCGGATTGTTGATTTGCCGGAAAAACTTTTCGACAAATTCGTTAACTGGTTCGTCATGCCGGATGATCCGCGAGATTCCCCGCCCGATTTCCGCAATGCGATCGAGTAAAAAGCGATTGACGGAACTCCCCGCACCGAAACTGTACAGGCGATTCCCCGATTTGAGATGTTGCTGCACTTCGGCGAGAACTTCGTTTTCGTTGCCGATGTAACCGTCGCTGAGGAATACCACGGTTCGCAAGCGCCCGGATGGTGCGGGAAAATCGATCGCCGCCCGAATCCCGCCCAACATTTCCGTACTATTGTCAGCGCGGAGTTTGTTGATATATTCGATCGCCTGTTGTCGATTTTCTGCTGTATTCGGTAGCGGTTGTTGGGAAAGTTGGCGCACGGAGTCGGAAAAATCCAGAATCGAGAAAGTATCCCCTGGATTCAATCCGTTAATAAATTGCCGCAACAATGCCTGACATTGCTGCAAAGGCGCACCGGATTGCGAACCGGAAGTATCGACTAAAAATACGACATCTTTCGGAACAATTTCATCAGTTTTGTACTCGATCGCCGGAATCAAGTAAACTGCAAAATGCCCGCCGCGAGCGTCCGCTTGAGTTAATACCGTAGATTGAGTTTTTCCACCCGCTATTTGATAGCGAACAATCAAATCTTTGTTGGGAATTGTATCTTGATTTGCCAACTGAATACGCACCCTCTGCCCATTTGTCTGCTCGCTTGCTAAGGAAGTTTGGGGAGAGTCGAAATATTCAATTTGCAGTTGGTGGGATGGGGAATTGACATTACGAATCGGTATGCCCGCCTCAATTTCCAGCGTCACGCCGATATCGTGTCCCGATCGCCTTCCCGGTGGCAAAATCGGGGCATTCAGCCGCGACGCATCGGGAACAATATCGGTATCGGAATTAACTGTCATTGGGGCTGGGACACTACCGCTGGCTGCCGTTTCATCCATCGGCGTACCGGGAATATATCGCGGCCCGACAACCATCGGAAAGACGAATTCATAATCGCCAGCTAGAAATTTCAAGCTGTCGGTATAGCGAATCGTGACATCGATTTCTTCACCGGGTTTGATGTTGGCAAGGGACTGGGTGAAAATATTATCTCGCTCTTGTTCCAGCAAACCCGCAGTCCGCCCTTCTTGTTTGGCTTTTTCGTAAATGCGCTGTGCTTCTTCGCGTTTTTTGATGCTGCCTTTAATGGTCTTATCGCCGATTTTTATTTCCATTTCATCTACCGCTGCTTCTGCCGGTAGCGGAAAAATATAGACGGCTTCCAGCGGCTTGGTGAAAGGATTTTCAAATTTTTGCGAGACTTCAACTCGCGATAAATTTCCCGCTATTTTGGCTCGGACTTCTGTATGTTTCAGGGGAAAAGCGAGTTTTTCTCCATCGGGGGAACGCACGTATAATCCACTGGTTCGATCGGTTGGAGATGTCACGGGTGTCATGAGCTTATTCCTCCATCAGTGATATATGAGTTGATCGATCGCAACACCATTATCGTCTCAGATCGATTTTTTGTATGCGATCGAGCAAAAGGACACGGTAATTCCCATTTGTGTCAACAATCGCCTGAAAACCTTTTTATCTCTGGTTCACAGCGAAGTCTAGATCCCCTGGCATCCCCCTGATACTCGCAAAACTTTGAGAAGATTCTTGTCCCCTCCGACGATCGGGGCGAACCTGGCCTTAAACGTCAAACACGATTCTGTGACTGGGTTTGACCTGTTGGGTGACACCCCGCTGGGCAGTGCCGTCTCCCTATCCCAAAATAATATTGTAGGAACACCGCACTGCCCTCTCCTAATTTCTTATTTCGAGACAGAGGCGAGAATGCTTTCCATCTCAGAAAGCTCGACCGCCCCGGAGAAAGTTTGGCCGTTCATAATAAAGAAGGGAGTCCCTTCAATGCCCAGTTGTTGAGCCAGTTGCACGTCTTTGGCAATGGCGGCTTCGGCGGCGGGGCTGTTGCGATCGGTGTTGAATTTATCTAATTTTAGATTGAGCTTTTGGGCGATCGATGTGTATAATGCCTCGCCTAACTCTTTCTGTCCTTCAAACAAAGCGCTGTAATATTCCCAGAATTTTCCCTGCTGTTGAGCAGCCCAAGCTGCTTTAGCTGCTGGCAGCGCTTGAGGGTGAATTGAAGTCAAGGGTAAATGCTTGTAAGCTAAAGTAACTTTGTCCTGGTGTTTTGCCATAAACTGCTTGACAGTATCGTGAGCGCGCGCGCAAAACGGACATTGAAAGTCAGAGAATTCTAAAAGTACAATTTGCTGCGAAGCTGAACCCGTGCTGGGAGAATCCCCGATCGAAGATTTGGGATTAGTTTTCATCTCCTGCAAAAATGACTGCTGCGCTGCTTTGAGAGACTGCTGCTGCTGTTGCTGGTACCCTTGTACCGACTCTAAAATTACTTGCGGGTTTTCGCGGATAACCTGCAAGACTTGCTCTTTCAACTTGGGATCGACTGAATTGCCAGCCGCTGACTGCGCGGGGGAACAACCGATAAATACAAGGCAACCTGCCAGGAGTACAGCCAAGCAGAAGGCTTGCTGGCTACGGAGTTTTCGCCAAATAGTGGATACGTTCATCTTTTTTTCTGATTCACGGCAACACTTAATCCTACATTTAATTTTGCGGAGTGTCAGGTATACCGCTGTTGACTGCTGTCGAGCTATTTTTAGCTTTGACCAATAATTAGTCATTGGCAATCGGTAATTCGTAGTCGGTAATTGGCAAGGGTTGTTAATCACCCGGACACAGACTAACCTAATAATTAAGATTTAAATCACGGGAGTTTATTATAATATTATAATTTCGCCTCAAACGACCCAATAAAAAAGGTTTGTAGTGATAACTTTAGTCCTGATCAGCTTCTGAGGACTCAAGTCTTAACGAGAAACACACTCACGGTTATTTTACAGGACTAGATATAAAATATAAAAATAAAAGGGCGATCGCTCCAGCGATCGTCCTTTTATTTGCTGCACTTATTATCCGCTTTTAGACTTGTCTGAATCGAAGATTATTTGCGGTTGTTGAGCCATTTAGCAGCAACTATTCCTAAAATACCAGCAACAACTGGATTTCCCAAAAACTTCATCAAACTCGGCTGTTCGGCCAGCACTTCTCGGAAAATATCCGGATGATTGTGATAGGTAAACGAGGCCAGCTTGGTAACATCGTCAGCATTCATGCGGCTGGCGTGGTGGGTAGAAAGTCCTAGCTGCTTTTCCAATTGCCGATCGTCCAATCCTCTCTTGCCCAAATGCTTGAAGAATTCGCGCGCCACGTCGTCGCGTTCGTTTGGCTTAATTTGGGCGATCGCCTTTTGCAATTCCGGTTCCAACTGAGCCGGCGGGAGGGAGTCGTGATTCAGGGAACGCCCGAATAATTGTTTGCGCTGAGCAGGCGAAGTTCTCTGAGCAAAATCGTCAAAGTTTTCGTAATCTTCACCAGTTGTCTCCGGCATCATTTCTCGATCGCCCTGGGCTAAATCGTTCATGATTTGACGCTTGTAATTATCGCTGCTACTCATGGTAACTTTCTTCCAATCTACACAACATTTCAGTCTTAAATTGAGATGCTTTCGCCTTCAAAAAACTGCGGAATATTAAACCGCCACGCGGCTATCATATAAGCTGGCTAACCAGGTCAAGACTTGTATTCAATCTGATTTGATTGCTGGTCGTACTTAGCAGTCAAAATCAGTTTTTTGTCAGGAGCGTAAACCAAAACACTTACATCCTGATTTGGGAAATTGCGGTGAAAACCTTGTGCTAAAGATTTGGCCAAATCTTTCACTTCAGTCGGGCGGACTTGCGGGGTAATAACAACTCCCAATTTGTTATTGTCGCGAACGTAAGCATCCTGAACCAGGCCCTTAGCCGTTTTTGTTACCCATTGACCAAAATCTTGACCTGCGGCGGTATTGCCACGTTCTAGCTGCGCGTAATAACCCTGACTGCCGCCAATTGCTACAGGTACATCAGTCGGTTTTTGGGTTGAAACGCTGGGCGCGCAGGCAGTCGTAATAGCCAGCATTAAAACCAAGAGTAAGCCCGCAATTATTTTGCGACTCTGCTGCAATAAACTCACCTTTTTTCCTCCCTTCTGAAAACAACTTGAATACTTGAAAGGGTCAGGTTGCTCGACCCTCTCAATTACTATTAGGCTTAGTCTAGTTTCTTTTTGAGCTCATCTTTTACATCTTCGATCGCGTGACCAGCTTCAGCTTTTGCCTGCTTGGCTTTGCCTTCTGCTTTATCCTTCGGGTCGCCAGTAACATTGCCTAGGGCTTCTTGAGCTTTGCCTGCGATGTTGTTGCCAGTTGCCTTTGCTCTATCTTCAGTGCTCATTGGTTTCTCCCTATCTGTATCTAATTTGACGTTTTTTACTTAATGAACTCATCATAGGTAACTAGGAGCTGCGTTGCACTCTACCTCTAGGAAGAAAGAATAAATAACAAATGGAATAGAAAATATGGAATATGGCATAGGGAACAGTTATTTGCAGTCTTGAACTAACTGCGACTTTCATACTTAATTATTGTTTTTTTTACCGTTTCTGCTGGCTGCAATTAAGTATTTTTGTAAAAAACTGTTGGAGGGTCGCGCGTGCGTGCAAGAGTATTTTTTTCAACCCTAAAAAATTTATAATTTTAAAATTTTATTTAACTTTGCCTTAAAAAGACGGGTGTAGGCAAGACCCTATCTTACCCCCACCCGAAAAAAAACTATTAGTTTTAATCTACCTTGTGATGACACTCTTTATCTATTTTTTGCTGAAGTTCTTCTTTCAACTGTTCGACAGCGCGCCTAGTTTGAGCATCTTCTTGTTTTTGCTGACCGAGGGCTTTTTCTGTTTCCTCACCGAGCAATATTTCCCGCGATTTTGGTAGGGTGACTTGATTTTCGCTACCAATGTGGGTCGCGTTTTCTTCAGTATTCATTAGTTTTTCCCCTATTGTTTGCAAAAATTATTTTTAACAAGGGTACTTAGAAGTTAACCTTATATCTATCATAAGGGAAATCACGAAGACTTCCCTCTGTCTGAAGGGAGATAGGGGCTAGTGAATAGTTTTGAGTTTTGAGTTTTATAGTTAAGATAAATTACGGAAACTTCCATGAGCCCGAAAGGAGATAGGGGAAGGAGAATAGTGCGTGAGATAGCTTAGTGAGTCGCAAGGCGCGGGCAGTGAATGAGTTGGGGAAAGGGGAGGAAGGGGGAGAATTTTTTTGGGGCGCGATCGCCATAAGTACCTTTTGTCGTTTGTTTGATGAGGCTGTTTCGACATTTTTGATAGACTCCCCGACCGTCGCGGACGGAGATTCTAATTTATGGTTCATCGAAGTCCACTTGCTATCTCAGGGTGCATCGTCAATAGTAGAGGGGGTCTTCTCCCCACACTTCCCTCTTTCGAGGCAGATTCCTCTTGCCCAGAGGTACCGTTGTGCCGCTCCATCCCTAGCATATTCATTCCCTTTTTCTGGATAATTAAAGTCAGTGAAGGAGTCGCCTCCTCCACGGCTCTCCAAAACGGAACGTGATAGTTTCCCATCATTCCGCTCCTCAATAAAATGGCTGTTGTCATCAGTACGTCGTTACCAACATATCGTTTTCCCACGCCCAAAGCCTTGGTTCCACTGGTGGCTTAGGTTTAGCACTTTTGCAGCTAGATTTGTTAGCGAGACTGCCATCCTTGGCAGTTTTTGGATCGTGGCAATGTCGATGGAGTAATTGTCAATTATCATACGATTCCCTTCCACCTTTCGATTTGGGGATTATGTGGTCAACCTCTATCGAATCTCCATCTTTGAAGTAGTTATCGCAGTGAGAAAATTTCCCTTTTTGTCGCTTGAGTAGTTTAGCCAGTTTTATGGGTATTTCGGGGTGTACTCCCATTCTTGAACTGGGAGCATCTCACTTTTGCAGCCAAGCTAGAAATTGGAATTTGGAGTCAGAATCCAGGAGGAAAGAGGAAGAATGCAGGAGCCAGAAAAAGTGTTTTTACAAATATGAGATGCTCCCAACCCACGCGACTTATTTATTACTTGTGCAACTTTTATGGAGTGTCTTTTGTGAGTTTCCTTCCTGGGTCAATAATAGTTGGAAATCAGAGGATCTTGCCATTAACTTTGCTTGAGTTGTTTTGTTCAACAGGGAATTGTCTGATGTTGAATCCTAAGAAATAGAATCCGGGTTATTCATTCAGGCTAAACGTATTCTAACTGGCACTCAATGTATGCTACAGTTAACATGGTTCGGCATTTTGGAGCAATGCTTGTAACTGTTCATACGCCCGACCAATTAATCGCTGTGTTTTTTTAGGATTTTCTTCAATATGATTCAGGATGTCGCTCAGGTTTATGTGTAAAAAAATGTCTTTTATGTTTTTTTACTACCTAATGTTACTATTTGGGAGATATCTAAAGAAGAGTACCTAAAAATAATTGAAACCGAAATGCCTAATTTTCATGGATAATTTTTCCCCGAATACAGCCCGACTATAACTTAATTGAATTAGTAAGGCATTAGACAAAATAATATATGACCCCTCGATTTTTTATATCAATTGAAGGCCTAGACTATTTATGGCAGCTCCTTTTAAATGAAGGACAATTAATAATTAAATGGGATGGCCCAATCAAAAACAAGGGTAATCCTTGTATCACAGTTTAAATGTGCAACAGCTTAGAGGTGCTGCGCGCTTCTAAAAATCAAAAATTTTTGCAATGCCAGCACCACCAACTTTCTACTTATGGAATTGGTCAAGACTGAAGTATAGACGATTTATTGGAGGAAGGCTACTTTTCGGGACATCTTAGCCGTATCATCTGTTGTTTAGTTCACCCTACTTCATGCCGTTTCACCTGAGTTCGGCTCAGTCAAGGCAACTGCTAGTCATTGAGCAGCCTGCACGTTACTCATTGCGACTTCCCCAATGCCTTTTGCACAATAGCTGTAAAAGTTACGAACAGGCAGAAACAATGAAAGCTACTGGTAAGGTATATACAATTGATTTGGCTGGAAATCAGTATCAAAGCCCTCGCTACTTGCAAAGTCGGGCGAGGATTAACTCCCTCATCGACCATTATATGTCATTGGAAATTTTGAGCGATCGACTTTCCGATCTGCCCCAGCAATTTTCCGCCCCGCATCCCCGCCCTTGGGAACCCATAGATTGGCAAGGAATCAATCGCGACCAAATTATTGGTGTCAAGCCAGAAATATTTTTACAAATTTTGGCAAGTGCGGCAGAAATTGAAGCTCCCATCCGCAGCTACGGTAGAGAAAGTTGGTGCTACTTACAGCATATTTATCCGCAAATGGCGCGGTTTATGGGAGGAATTTTTGATGCCAACGGCAACATTTTAGAGATAGGTGTTTGGGAAAAAGAAGAACGCCAACATTGCCCGACATTTAGGAAAATTTACCAGCAACTTACAGGGGAAAAACTGCAAGTTAAACCGAACTCTGTGAATGGCTGTCAATCCACAGGTGACGCTTGGCAAGATACCTACAAACACGTGATTAGTCGCCTGAGTACCGAGTGGGGAGCTACTTCTGTTTATTTATGGTTGATGGTACACTCAACTGGAGCGTTGCAACAGGCAATTTCCCAGCCTTTACAGGATGAAATTAATCATTTGGCTAAGTTTTGGGGTTTCAGCCGCTGGGCATTCTCCCAGAGTTATTTCAATCAACTAAAAGGCTCTACCAAAAACCTGATTGCTTTGCTGAAGCATCATCAGATTGAACGCACGCACGGCAATGATGTGTTTAATACTTCACTCAGTCTCAAACAGATTTCTTTGGTGTTGGAATTAACTTTTACATTCACGCGAGTGATGGTGCGTCTGCGGCGCTGGAACCGCGAGCTCAGTCGCAGTTATCTCAGACATTTGTTTGGTACTGCACCGATGGTTGATGCACCGCGCAAGGTTGCTTAAATAGGACTTATGCAAGGGAGCAATTTTTACACAATTTGTGGGGATAAGGTGCGGTGTGCTTCGCCCTACAGATACTATCTGTGGGTAAGTCCTGTTAACAAAATTAAACCCGAATTGCAAAATTAAACGATCGCACTTAAAAGCCTATACAAACCTAAAACTACCATAAATCATGCAAATTACGATCGACCTTCCCGACAATCTCCCCCTGACTGAAGCGGATGTGAGGATAGAATTGGCGATCGAACTTTATCAGCAACACAGCGATCGCAACTCAAAAAATATTAAATCGCGATTCGGTAGGTGATGGTTCCCATTTACAGATAGACTCTGGCTCGATCGGGCAACTTTTGGAAGCGATCGGATTTCCGCTGAGGTAGAGCTGATGCAGTTGAGTCAAAGAGCGCAAGGGTTTGATGTCGCTAATTTGATTGTTCTCGATACCGAGTTTATTGAGTCGAGTCAAAGAGCGCAAGGGTTTGATGTCACTGATTTGATTTTTTTTGAGGATGAGTTCAGACAGTTGATCCAAAGAGCGCAAGGGTTTGAGGTCGCTGATTTGATTGTTGTAGAGCTTGAGTTGCATGAGGTTATTCAAAGATTGCAAAGGTTGGATGTCCCTGATTTGATTGTTGTCGAGACAGAGATAATGCAGTTTAGTCAAAGATTCTAGCGGTTTGATGTCGCTGATTTGATTCTTGTTGAGGTTGAGCATTCTCAGGTTAGTCAAAGATTCTAGCGGTTTGATGTCGCTGATTTTATTGTTTGTAAGGTCTAGTGCCGGGAGCATTAAAAGTTTTTGATTTGCCGCAGCGCAGTCAGTAGTCTCAGCTCGTTTCAACAGCACCTCAACTGTATGTTTAGCTTCTGGACTCAAATCAGCTTTTTGGCGACACCAATCAGCAAATGTTCGTTTACTGTTTCCCGGTTGCAAACCGGAAAATCCATTTCCACATGATGGTAGGTAGATAGCACTACAAGTAACTGCTATCAACTTTAGTAAATTAATGTGTTTCTGTGCAACTATAAGTCTCATAATTTTGTACCTCTAATCTTCCGATTCACGTCGCGGACCTCTTGGTGGTTCCCATATACAAGACTTTAACTTGAGAGGGCAAGTTTTGGGAGCGTTCGGATTTCCGCTGAGCCTGAGCATTCTCAGCTTAGTCAAAGATGCTAGCGGTTTGATGTAGCTGATTTGATTGTTATCGAGACCGAGATAATCCAGTTTAGTCAAAGATGCTAGGGGTTTGATGTCACTGATTTGATTGTTCTGGAGGTAGAGGATTATCATATTAGTCAAAGATGCTAGGGGTTTGATGTCACTGATTTGATTGTTCTCGACGTAGAGATGAGTTAGGTTAGTCAAAGATGCTAGGGGTTTGATGTCGCTGATTTCATTGTTTTTGAGGTCGAGCTGAGTCAGGTTAGTCAAGGATGCTAGCGGTTTGATGTCACTGATTTCATTGTTCTTGATATCGAGCCAAGTCAGTTTAGTCAAAGATGCTAGCGGTTTGATGTCACTGATTTTATTGTTTTTGATATCTAGCCGAGTCAGGTTAGTCAAAGATGCTAGCGGTTTGATGTCGCTGATTTCATTGAAGTTGAGGTTGACCGAAGGCAGTTTAGCCAAGGATGCTAGCGCTTTGATGTCGCTGATATCATTGTTTTTGAGATTGAGCTCCGTCAGGTTAGTCAAGGATTTTAGCGGTTTGATGTCGCTGATTTGATTGTTTTCGAGATTGAGCTTCGTCAGTTTAGTCAAGGATTTTAGCGGTTTGATGTCGCTGATTTGATTGTTTTCGAGATTGAGCTGCGATAGTTTAGTCAAGGATTTTAGCGGTTTGATGTCGCTGATTTGATTGTTTTCGAGTTCGAGCACAGTCAGGTTAGTCAAAGATGCTAGCGGTTTGATGTCGCTGATTTGATTGTTTTGGAGTTCGAGCACAGTCAGGTTAGTCAAAAATGCTAGCGGTTTGAGGTCGCTGATTCGCACGGCATTGAAAAAGAGTTGCTGGACACTCAAAAGTTTCTGATTAGCCTCATCGCATTCAGTAGTCTGAACATGATTCAACAGCAGCTCAACAGTATATTGAGTTTCAGGACTCAAATCAGCTTTTTGGCGACACCAATCAGCAAATGTTCGTCTACTTCCCAGTTGCCAACCGGAAAATCCATTGCCACATGATGCTAGGCCGATCGCACTCAAAGCAACTACTATCAAACTTACTAAATTTATGTGTTTCTGTGTAACTATAAGTTTCATCATCTTGTACCTCTAATTTCCTGAATAGACAATGGCAGGTTGGTAAACTGTCACGACACTGCCACATAATTATAAAATAACTGTGATATTAAACTTATAGCCAATAATTTTATCTCCATAAACTGAGGAAAATACCCTATGAACGGCCCAGCATCTTACGCATCATCTCAAATGACCGATCGCGATCGCGCTAACCTCAGTCGCCTGATCGATTACAGTTCCATCCAATCAGTACCCGAAATTTGGGCGATCGTCAAACAAAAATTCGGTCAAACCGTCGCCCTCCACGACCCCCACAGCCAGCCAGAAATCAAACTCACCTATACCGACCTCTACCAGCAAATCCAGCTATTCGCCGCCGGCCTCCAAGCCCTCGGCATCGAACCAAATCCCGAAGAAGCAGTCCCTCCCCGCGTCGCCCTCTTCGCAGACAACAGCCCCCGCTGGCTGATAGCCGACCAAGGTATCATGATGGCCGGGGCCGCCAACGTTGTTCGAGGCGCCACCGCCGACCCTCAAGAACTCCTATACATCATCCAAGACAGTGGCAGCACCGCCTTGGTAGTCGAAAACCTGGCATTACTGACAAAACTGCAACACCGCCTCCCTGATTTGCCCATTCAACTCATCGTCCTCCTTTCCGACGAAGAACCGGAAACCAGCCAAACCCTAAGCACAGTCAAATTTTCCCAAGTGATGACCACAGGGGCAAACCGTCCCCTCAAACCCACCAACCACAAGCCTCAAACCCTCGCCACCCTCCTCTACACCAGCGGCACCACCGGCAAACCCAAAGGCGTCATGCTGACTCACGGCAACCTGCTGCACCAACTCAACACCTTGGGCACAATTCTCCAGCCCGAAGGCGGCGACGGCGTCCTCAGCATTCTGCCCAGTTGGCACGCCTACGAACGCAGCGTAGAATACTTCCTGCTGTCCCAAGGATGCACGCAAATTTACACCAATATTCGCTATTTCAAACAAGACTTTAAAACTTACAAACCCCAGTACATGGTCAGTGTTCCGCGCATCTGGGAATCGATTTATGAGGCCGTACAAAAGCAATTTCGGGAACAGCCACCTAACAAACAAAAATTGGTGAATTTCCTGTTATCTTCTAGCCAGCAATACATAGAAGCCCGCCGCATTTTCCAAGGATTAACTCTCAGTTTGAAACCGGCTTCTGCTTCCGAAAAACTAATCGCCCGCACCAAAAGCATTCTGTTGTCGCCCGTACACGCCCTCGCCGAAAAACTGGTTTACCAAAAAGTCAGGGAAGCTACAGGGGGACGCTTAAAATGGGCCATTAGCGGTGGCGGTTCTTTGGCCGCGCATATAGACAATTTCTTTGAAATAGCGAATATCGGCTTGTTGGTGGGATACGGTTTAACCGAAACTTCGCCGGTTTTAACTGTGCGCCGCCCTTGGCACAATCTTAAAGGTTCCGCAGGACAGCCGATCGCCCATACGGAAATTAAAATAGTAGACCCAGAAACCAGACAGCAACTGCCCACAGGCCAGCGCGGCTTGGTATTGGCGCGGGGGCCGCAAATCATGGCAGGTTATTATCTTAATCCCCAAGCGACTGCCAAGGCGCTCGACCCCGAAGGCTGGTTCGACACTGGCGATTTGGGCTGGCTGACGCCGGGAAACGACTTAATCTTGACGGGGCGCGCTAAAGATACGATCGTCCTCAGCAACGGCGAAAACATCGAGCCCCAACCCATAGAAGATGCCTGCCTCCGCAGCCCCTACATCGACCAAATTATGCTAGTAGGTCAAGACCAGAGATCCGTCGGCGCCTTAATTGTCCCCAATGCAGAAGCTGTGCAGAAATGGGCAGAAACTCAGAATCCCCCTTTACACGAAACTGACTGGAATAGCAAGACAATCCAAGACTTATTCCGCAAAGAATTGAACCGAGAGGTGCAAAATCGCCCCGGATACCGCGCGGACGATCGCATCGGCCCGTTCCGGTTGATTCAGGAGCCATTTTCGATCGAAAATGGAATGTTGACCCAGACCCTGAAAATTAAGCGCCCGGTTGTGACGCAACACTACCGCGATATGATTGACGGGATGTTTTGAAATATTCGCAGGACTTGGGGAATGGAAAAGAAAAAATTATCCCAACACCCGAGTCCGAGTCCGAGTCCTCAGTCCTGGGCCATTAGTTCATGTTTACCAACTAATGACTAATGACTAATGCCTAATTCCTAATTGACAAGCAACAACTTTATGGAACCACAATTACTCTTGAAACGATCGATTAACGTTAAAGTCGTCGTTACTCCCCGCTGGAAAGAAGAAGCTCAACAGCAACTCCAAGCCCAAATCAACCAAATAGACTCTCAGCTACAACAGTTAGAAATGCAAGGGCAGCGGATGATTTCAGAAATCCAAAAGCAAAATCTGCAGCCCCCAGGCCCGCAAGTAATGCAGCAAATAGAAAACATTCAAGTGCAGGTGAATCAAAGAAAAAGCGAACTGCTAGAACAGAAAAACCAAAACCTGCAACAGCTTCAGCAAGTGCAGGTGCTAGACCTGGAACAAGAAGTGAGTCAAGGTCAAATTGACGGCACGTTCACTGTCGGGCTCGGAGAAAACTTGATTCAAAAAATGCAAGTAGAAATTCTCCTCCGCGACGGCATAGTCGAAGAAATTCGAGGTGATATTTAGAAATTGGTAAGTGGTAATTGGCGATCGGTAATTGGCAATTGATTTTGAGTCAACAGTCACACATCAAGAATGCGAGAGACTGGCATAATAATAAGTATTGCCGGTGGCCGATCGCCAATGATCAATTGCCAAATACCGATTACCTATTACCAACACAAAAGGACTTTTTACAGATGATTCGCGAAGTTTTCATGCCAGCCCTGAGTTCGACAATGACAGAGGGCAAAATTGTTTCCTGGGTCAAATCCGCCGGAGACAAAGTAGAAAAAGGCGAAACGGTGGTGGTGGTTGAATCCGACAAAGCCGACATGGACGTGGAGTCTTTCTACGAAGGCTATTTAGCAATAATTATCGTACCTGCGGGCGAAGTTGCTCCGGTGGGGGCGGCAATCGCCCTAGTAGCAGAAACAGAAGCCGAAATCGCCGTCGCTCAGCAGCAAGGAGCCGCCGCTCCAACCGCAGCCGCCGCCGCTGCTCCCAGCCCCGCTCCTGTGAGCGCAGCTACATCGTCAGCAGGTTTGCAGCAAAATGTCAGCCGCCAAAACGGCCGCAGCGTCGTTTCTCCCCGCGCTCGCAAGTTAGCCAAAGAGTTTAAAGTAGATTTGAATTCTATCAAAGGCAGCGGGCCCAACGGTCGCATTGTCGCAGAGGATGTGGAAGCAGCAGCAGGCAAAGCCCAACCCGCTCCGGTTCAGCAAGCGGTAACAGTCCCCGCACCCGCAGCACCCGCACCCGCACCCGCACCCGCAGCAGCCAAACCGGCCCCCGCACCAGTCCCGGCGATCGCACTTTCGGGCCAAAAAGTAACGATGAATGCGCTGCAAAATGCGGTGGTGCGCAATATGGAAGCAAGTTTGAGCGTGCCGTCTTTCCGCGTCGGTTACACAATTACTACTGATAATCTGGACAAACTCTACAAACAAATTAAGTCCAAGGGCGTCACGATGACGGCTATGCTGGCGAAGGCTGTAGCAGTAACTTTACAAAAACATCCTCTGCTGAATGCTTGTTATGTGGAATCGGGAATTCAACACCGCGCTGATATTAATGTGGCGGTAGCGGTGGCGATGGATGGCGGCGGTTTGATTACGCCGGTGTTGCAAAATGCCGATCGCCTCGATATTTATTCGCTTTCGCGCACTTGGAAGGATTTAGTCGATCGCGCCCGCACCAAGCAGTTGAAGCCTGATGAATACAGCACGGGAACTTTTACTCTTTCCAATTTGGGAATGTTTGGAGTAGACAAGTTTGACGCTATTTTGCCGCCGAATCAAGGCTCGATTTTGGCGATCGGCTCTTCGCGGCCGCAAGTAGTAGCAAACGAGGAAGGTTTGATGGGAGTGAAGCGCCAAATGCAGGTAAATATTACTTGCGATCACCGGATTATTTACGGTGCTGATGCGGCGTCTTTCTTGCAAGATTTAGCTAAATTGATTGAGACAAATCCTCAATCTTTGACGCTTTAATTCGTTGACTGTTGACTGTTGACTGTTGACTGTTCGCAGTTGACAGTTGACTGTTGACTGTCAATGGTTTGCCATCAACTATGTTAAAAAAGCTAATATAGAAACCTTCCAACAGCTAAGAGTTTATCAATTAACTGAAAAAATATCAAACGAAATATAGTTTTTTGTTAAAAAGTGGGACGACTTTGCGAAGGATACGATGGGCAAACAAATAGTGCGATCGGCTGATAGTGTTGGTGCTAATCTTGCAGAATGACATGGATGCTATACCTATCAAGATAATCCGCATTTTGTGAAAATTGCTCTTAGGTTCATTAAACGAAACAAGACATTGGGTGAGACTTGCCTACACTCGCAATCTTTTGACTCAAGAACAGAGCGATCGACTGCATCCGTTATTAAATGAACTTTCACCAAAACTTAATGCCTATCTTAACTCATTAATACAAAAACCCAAAGGTTAACAGTCAACAGCCAACAGTCAACAGTCAACCACCAACTAATTACTCGATCGCACAGTCAAAACTTGCGGGGGCGTCGCATCCGGCGGATACAAGAAATCCACCTGAACCAAACGGCGTTCCCCCGGCTTCATATTCACACTCACCAA